>CBINJX010000713.1:0-3638 GCA_966251085.1 uncultured Verrucomicrobiales bacterium | reverse complement strand
CGCACGAGGTCTCGCAAACCGGAACCGACTGCCCTGCACATCTCCATCGATCGAAACACGCCAAAGCGCATCCTTCAGCCAAAGCGGGCGCACCCAGGCCGCCTCCGGATTGCGGTTTTTGTCCACCAAACCTTTGTAAGGAAACTGATTCTGCTCATTGAAGACCCGGGGATCATTGAATCCTCTCGAGTCTGTTGGCCGCTTGAAGATGGTCAACCGCTCCGCAGGCACCGTCATTTCCATTAACCGGAAGCGATAGCGATCAGTGATCCCCGGTACCTTTCGAAGAAACTCCGGTCTATCCGGCTCCGGCCCATACTCGATGAAGTAGCCGCATCCGGAGAGCAGGCTGTCGAGCACTCCGAAGCGCTGAGTCTCTGTGCTCCCCGAACCGGTGGTCACCTCCGTATAGCCAAGCGGCGCCTGGAAGAAGATCGAATGTGTCGGGTAAGCCAGTGAAACCGGCTGGGAGAGTTCGGCGATCGCAGGCTCGGCGCCGATGATCCGGCGTGCCGGACCGGATAGGAACTGGAGTTCCGACTGACGGCGGAAACGGAAGTTTGCCTGCACGGCATCCACGTCCGTGTCGAAAGCGCGCCAATAGGTATTCAGTGTCGCCTGCCCCAGCCGGCGCGTCATGGAGTCAAACGCCGAGCGGGCACTCTGGAACTGGGTCGCCTTATCACTACTACGCCGCCACACCCGCTGGGTTTGATCCACAGTGGTGATCAGCAGGACCATCACACCGATCAACAGCGTGGTGGAGGCCATGATCTCGACAATGGTGAACGCAGCCTCGCAAGGCTGCTCACCGCGATGCTTCCGGAGCATGCGATCGTGTTGGAAAAAACTCATGGGAGACCTCCCTCAGGATGATGCGTCCTCCCGCATGCTATCCATGCGGCTTACAAGAAAGGCCCGAGTCTTGAGCGCGCTCCCCTTCCCAATCGTCCGCTTCAGGTCATCCACCTCGGTGATCCCCTCGAACTCCGTCATCGCATTCGGCTTCAGATATGGGGCGATCACCGCGATCACACGCACCACGTTCTCCGAGTATGCATTCATCGCCGTGCTCCCGGCGGGAGAACCCGGGTCTCCCGGACGACTCGGTTTCGAGACCAGCAATTTCACCGCATAGATACGTCGGTCTTTCACCTCCTGGGATGTCTCGCCCCCCTCCTCGGGTGAAACCCGATCGGTCAGGCGCCCTTCCTCGTCGAAGTAGAAGGTAACATTCTCGAGGTCCTCGATCTTCGACCATGAAGTAACCTGAACCATCGAGTTCAGATTCTGCATGATCCACATCTCATTCGCCGAATCGATTGATTCGCGAAAGACCTGAAGGCCGCTAGGCAGCAGACCAATCAATGCAATGAATGCAAATGCAACTATACCAATCGCCGTTGTGACTTCAACAAGGCTGAACCCGGCAGTGCGCGAATGGGGAGCCCGGGGGAAATTGAAGGAGGGGGACGGCGCACAATCCATGGGGGAACAGGTGTGCATGCTTTGTATTTACTCTCTCTAATCAACTGTGAGGTCAACAAGAATCGTCACGTATCTAAATATCACGAGTAAACGATTGCGTTACGGCCTGCTTCTTAGGCCCTTCGTAAAGAAGAAGTTTCCATGCGTACGATCCACGTCTATTGATGCCCCGCCCGCATGCTTGCATTTGTCGCACGTCGTTTTGCTTCGATGATCCTCGTGCTGTTCTGCGTGGTGACGATCACGTTCTTTCTGGTGCGGCTCGCCCCGGGCGGGCCGTTCTCGCGAGAGCGAAAGATCCCACCCGTGATCGAACAGCAGTTGCTCGCCCGTTATAACCTGGATGGCACCCTCTGGGAGCAGTACACCGATTATCTAGGTGATCTCCTGAAGGGAGATCTGCGGCTCTCCACGAAATATCGAGACCGCTCGGTAAACGAGCTGCTCGCACAGAGCCTTCCCGTCTCGGCAGTTCTGGGAATCAGCGCCTTCGTGATCGCCACCACGATGGGCATCTGGCTCGGGTGCATCGCCGCCGTACGGCAGCACACCTGGGTGGACACCTCCGCCATGCTGGCAGCGCTGACATTGATCTCGATCCCTACATTCGTGATTGGGCCCGTACTGGCACTGATCTTCGGGATCTGGCTCCGGTGGTTCCCCGTCGGGGGCTGGGGTTCGCTTTCAGCCGTGGTACTCCCGGCGATTACACTGGCCGGTCCGTACACCGCCTACATCGCACGCCTCATGCGCTCGAGCCTACTGGAGATCCTCGGGCAGGATTTCGTTCGCACTGCCCGCGCAAAAGGTCTCACCGAGACCCGTTCCGTGTACAAACATGCACTCAAGGTGGCTTTGCTCCCGGTGATCTCTTTCCTCGGACCGCTGGCGGCCAATCTTCTCACCGGTTCCATCGTCGTGGAGACAATCTTCAACATTCCGGGCGCGGGCAGCTTCTTTGTGAACTCCATCATCAACCGTGACGTTTTCCTTCTGACCGGCGTGGTGATCGTTTATTGCGCGCTGCTGGTGACGCTGAACCTCCTCGTGGACCTCGCCTACTCCATCCTCGATCCCCGCATTCGCCTGTATGAGTAAGCTGGCCGCCCCACCTCTCGGAGCCTGGCATCGGTTCCGTCGCAATCGCGTCGCGATGCTGTCGCTGGGCATCCTCGCATTCATCGTCTTTCTCGCAATATTGGGGCCCGTCATTTTCCAGACGAATCCGCACGTGACCACGGGGGCGCAATTTCAACCGCCGTCGTCCGAGCATTTCTTTGGCACCGATGTGAACGGTCGTGACGTTTTCGCCCGGGTACTGGAAGGCGCACGCATCTCGCTCCTGGTCGGATTGAGCGGAGCAATGGTGAGTTTCTTCATCGGCACGAGCTACGGACTGATCGCCGGCTATGTAGGCGGCAAGACGGATGCGCTGATGATGCGTTTCCTCGAGATCCTCTACGCAATCCCACGCCTGGTGTTGATCATCATCGCAGTGTTCACCTTCGACCCGATTCTCAAGACCAAGCTGGCAGGCTTCTGGGGTGGTGAGTTGGTAGGTTACAGCAAGATCCTCATCCTGATCGTCGCGCTCGGCCTTATCGAATGGCTGACCATGGCGCGCATTGTCCGAGGACAGGTGCTGGCGCTGAAAAGTCAGCAGTTCGTCACTGCCGCTCGTGCGTTGGGGCAGAGCCATTTCCGGATCGTGGTCCGGCATCTCCTCCCCAACCTGCTCGGCGTCGTGGTAATCTATCTGACCCTGACCATACCGGCAGTAATCCTGGATGAATCGTTTCTCTCGTTCCTTGGTCTGGGCATCCAGGCCCCACAGGCGAGTTGGGGAAGTCTCCTGAGCGACGGCGCACAGGCGATCAATCCGGTGAAGAGCTATTGGTGGCTCCTCTTTTTCCCGGCCCTGACGATGTCCGTGACGCTCCTCGCCCTGAACTTCCTCGGCGATGCACTCCGGGATGCGCTCGATCCGCGGCAGCGGAAGTAGGGGCGGAAGAAGTTGAGAGTTTGGAGTTGAGAGTTGAGAGCCGCGGAATGGCGGAGGGAGCTTGATTTTGGCTCCACCCGCCACGGCTTGAGCCCGATGAGACTTCAGGACTCGCCGATGAGACTTCAGGACTCGCCGATGAGACTTC
>CBINJX010000712.1:0-3640 GCA_966251085.1 uncultured Verrucomicrobiales bacterium | reverse complement strand
CCAAATGGCGGCTATATGCTCTGGACGGAACTGCCCCACCCCGTCGATCTCGCCGTGGCACGGAAGCAGGCAAGGGAACATCGGGTCGTTTTTGCTGCGGGAGGCGTGTTCTTCCCTGCACCACCGGAGCGCAGCTACCTGCGGCTGAACTGCGCAAAGGCGAGCGAGACGGAACTGGTCGAAGGATTGGAGGCGCTCGGAAAGATTCTCTGCGAGCAGGAGCGTTCAATCGCGTAGAAGAAGAGGACTTTAGCAAAAAAAAAAGCGCGCATCTCGCGAGGAGATGCGCGTTTTGTTTTGTAGAAGAGAGAAACGGCTCAGTTCTTCGCCAGGCTTTCGTAGGCCTTCAGCACATCCTGCGCGTGGGTCTGTGTGCTGGCTTTGGGCATCGTCCAGGCGATCTTGCCGTCCTTGATGAGGAAAGACTCCCGCTTGGAGATCCCGTTCTTATTCGGAACGCCAAAGGCCTGCGCAACCTTGCCGTCCTGATCGGCGATCAGCGTGAAGGGCAGCTTGTACTTCTCCTGGAATGCCTTCTGCGCCTCCGGTTTGTCACCGCTGACGCCCAACACCTGGATTCCCTTGGCTTGGAGAGCCGACCAGTCGTCGCGGATCGAGCAGGCCTGCTTGGTGCAGCCAGGAGTGTCCGCCTTCGGATAGAAGTAAACGAGCGTTGGCCCCTTGGCATAGACATCCTTGAAGTTCACGGTCTTGCCTTCTTGGTCGATAGCCGAGATTTCCGGCGCGGGTGCGCCCACCTGGAGCGACTCGGCATTGGCGAAGAGCGTCAACCCGACCAGGGTGAACGCGGCGGAGAGAGTGCGTGCGAGTTTCATGTGTTTGGGTATCGGGAAGAACCCAGCGTAGGTGGAAAAGTTGGAGAGTAAATCATCTGCGGAGCCTGAGTGAACGAGAGGTGAGGCTCCTTACTTCTTACTCTTCATCGTAATCTTACTTTCCCGTCGCTGCTCTCCCGCAGAAGGAGATCAGGATTAAGAGCCGCACCTATTCGAACCGGCTTCAAAACCCCGGCGGGCGATTATCAGTCATGAGACGCCGGATTTCCGCCTGCGTCAGGCTCGCATCGCAGATGAAGACCTCATCCACCGAACCCCGGAAAAACCGATGATCCGAGGTGTTTGAAGCTGCATCGCGGTAAGCAATATTGCGCCCCAGCCAAACGCCATGTCGGGCGCCTTCGATCTGGGTGTTGATTTCCCTCAGCGTCTTCTTTGAGATCTGCTCCAGTTCCCCGTCGAGGTATACCAGCACATGGGTTCCGATATCCGGGCGCTCCCCTCCGTACATCACGACTGCGACGTGATGCCATTGACCGTCCCGCAGGTCCGCAGTTCCGACGATCCATCCACCGTGAGTTCCCACGCGGATCCGACCGATCTCTCCCTCGTCCTCGGCAGGATTGATGGACACCTGCCATACGGAACCATTCCCGGTAAAATGCCCCCACGACACGATCCCATAGCCATTCTGGACGGACAAATCTTTCGGCGCACGCACCCAGAATGCCACCGTCCGGGGATTGGCGCCTCCGATGCCAGGAAAGCCGCTCTCGGCATATCCACCGAGCCCATCAAATATGAGAGCGGAACCAAATGGACCGCTGACCCGGGCGGGATGCATTCCCTTCTCCTCCGCAACCAGATGTAAATCCGTCGGCACACCGGGAAATCCGCGTACAGTTGCGGGCAACGTCGTACCTTCACTGGAATCCAGCGACCAGTGGACGAAATTTGGCGGGTTGGAATGCCGCGGTGGCAATGCGGTATAAAACATGTCCGGGTCCGCAGCGAGGCTCTCCGTGTCATTGCCGGCGAAACGCACCGCGTTCCCCTTCTCCAGAAGCATCTTCGTCCCGCCGGTTTTCGGGATCGCCTCCACCTTTCCTTCCAGCACGTGAGTCTCCATGACTCCTGCCTCATTGACAGTCACTCCGAACTGAGTCCCGAGATCAACCAGGGTCCCCTGCGGCGTATCGACCCGGTATCCATGCCCCTGCTCTGTCACATGAAGCACGATCTTCCCCGAGCGGAGCAGTGCACGATCTGCTGCCAGGAATTCGATATCAGCAGGCCCCTCCACGAGCATCTCGCCTTTTTCCTTCAGCGAGATCTCCATCAATCCGCGATCAATCTGAATGCGGGAGCCAACCGCAAGTTCCGTTCCGGCCTGCAGTTCATTGGCGAATGATGACCAGGTGACGGTCTCCAGCCGTTGGATGCTTGCGAGATGACCATTGAATTTTGTCGTCCACAACCCGGCGACACACGCCGCCACCAGCACTACCGCTGCAACCGCCAGACCACGCTGCCACAAACGCCGCAACCACAGCTTCCGGATCACTTCTTGCGCGAAGCTCTCACAGGTCAACTCCGCCACGGCCTCGTCCACCTGCCGCAGGAAAACATCACGACGATCCCTGTCCTCGAGCGCCAGCGCCATGAGCCCTTCGATCGTGGCCAATTCTGCAACCGTCCTCCGTGTCTCGCCCTTTGCATTGCAGATCTCGGCCAGATGCTGCGCCTCCTCTTTACGAACGTTCTCCCCCGCAAGCATCCGGGCGCTCAGGTTTCTGAGTTCATTTTCAGTCATAGGTCGGAAGCAAGTTTGCCGCGGACGCACTCGGCCATCAGTTCACGGAGCCGATGCAGCTGCATGCTGAGCGCCGAATAGCCGCGGTCTGTCGCCTCCGCCATTTCACGCACTGTTCTCCCGATCACATAACGCTCCTCGAGAACCTGCCGCGCAGGCCCATCGAGCCGCTCCAGGCATTCTCGCAACGCCCCGAGTACACGCCCTTCTGACAGCCCCTCGAAAGTTTCAGCGGCGGCGTTATCGAGGATTTCACGCAATTCTTCAGTGCCACCGAGCAATTCCTCGCGGTGTTTCCGCAGGTAATTTCGCAGGTGGTTGAGGGCGATTCCTCGCAACCACCCCTCGAATCCCGACTCGCCCCGGAACTCACGAATTTTGCGGAAAGCAGTGACAAAAACATCCTGGGCCAGGTCATCAGCCGCAGCCCAGTCGCGAAGCCGGACGCGGAAGTAACCTCTCACTGAAGATTCGTAGCGCCGGACCAATGCGCCGAAACAATCGAGATCGCCCTTACGCGCGTTCTCGATCCAATGCTCGTCCATGTCATCGTTTTGAGGGGGAGAGCCAGTAAGCACAAAGCTGAAGTGTCCCAGAGCTCGGCTTCTGCCACTAAAATTTGACGGAATGTGTTATGTCCCGGCCCTTCTGACACAGAGGCATTGTCGCTTCGTGATCAGATTCTCCCCCGTTCCAAATCGGCGGACCGCCGCACCTTTTCTTCAAAAGCACCTCTTCCCTTCCCATGGCCCTATCTCCCCAATTCCCTTACAAACGCCCACTCGCTCGCCGTATCGCCCCCGCATTCCTGTTGGCGGCAGCGCTTCCAGTCGGCGCATTTGCCGCGCAACTGCTCACCAATCCCGGATTCGAAACAGCTCCCTTTCCGAATGGCTGGACGAGTAACAGCAGCACGACCAACGTCTCCGGCCTGAATGGCTCCGCATCGGCGGCAAGGCTTCCTTACAACACCTCTGCCACACTGAATCAGGCGATCTCCGAAGCGCGGGCAAACTTCACGTTCGACGTC
>CBINJX010000711.1:0-3640 GCA_966251085.1 uncultured Verrucomicrobiales bacterium | reverse complement strand
GTGCCCGCCAGCACTCCCGACGTGCTCACTGAGACCGGCACCGGGCTGTAGCCCGTGTTGCCATTCCCCAGCTGGCCTAGGCCTCCGACTCCCCATGCCGCGACCGACCCATCCGAGCACAGGGCCAAACTATGTCTCGACCCCACGGCGAGACCGAGGACCGTTTTGCCGGAGAGAACGCCACTCGAGAGGACATCGACCGGCACGAGTCGATCCGTCGGGCTGCTGTTGTCGCCGATTTGCCCATCGAAATTGTATCCCCAAGCGACCGGCCTCGCCGGACTCCACTGGAGCACGAGGTCGTTGCCGGTACCGCCATAGTAGTTCGCCGTGAAGCGGTAGTTGATCCCACCGTAGCTCAGCACGATCACCTGACCGTGCGCGAGATTGCTGAACGCGCCATCAATGAAGTCCAGCCCGGTATTCTTTACCGCCATCAGGTTCATCCCTGTTTGCGGGGCAAAGTCGAGGGTCGCGCTGAACGTCCCCGTGGCTGAAAAGCGCTCCGCCACGATAGGCGCATCGGCCGCCGAATCAAATGTCGCGAAGACATCAGCCCGGGAAGGATGCACGGACAGGAGAGCAAGCGCGAAGAGAATTATCTGGAGAATGCGTTTCATCGAACTCCGGCAGGTGAACTGGCGACGAGGGGGAGCTGGATGCCGCAGATGAGGAATGCCTGCGAACGTGGGAGGGGCTGCCCGGAACCGTAGAGTCATCATGCGAAGGGCCCGAGATTTTACCAACTCCGGAGAAAACTCAACCCGCTATCCGCTGCTGTTCATTACCGGGAAATCAAGCGACGGCAAGGAGATGGAGAAGAGAATGGGCGCGGCGCTTCCTTGGCAGCTATCTCTGCTGCAGCCAGTCAGCCTCGAAAAACCACCAGTTCATCTCCGGCTACAAATAGTTATACCTGACGATCAATTCAGTTGTACCCGGCGTACAACCAGTTCACCTCCAGGTACAACTGGTTCACCCCCGGGGTGAACTCAGTTGTACTCAGGCATCAACCAGTTCACCCCGGGCGACAACTGGTTCATCTCCAGGGACAACTCAGTTGTATCCCGGAGACAACCAGTTCACCTCCGGGAGGAACTGAATTCATCCCGTGGTACAACTAATTATACCCGGAAGTGAACTGGTTATGCGCCGGGTACAACTGGTTGTCCGGCGCGGACAACTGGTTGTAGCTGGAGATGAACCAGTTGTCTCTGGCGGACAACCAGTTGTCGCGGCGGCACTACTGGTTATGCCCGAAGCACAACCAGTTGTCCCCGGTGCACAACGAATTGTCGCCCGCGCTTTACCAGTTATCCCCGGAGCTGAACCGGAACCACCCCGGGCTGTACTGGAGCCCTCGCGTCATTGCTGCGCGATCTGGTCAGCACTTCCTGAAGGCGCTCCGGTTTTGCGGACTCGCTGTCGCCCCCCTCTGGTACCAGAGAAGCGAAATCCTCGCAATCTCCGGAGTCAACCTTCGACCTCTCGAAGATGAGCGCGAACCCGAGCGTTGTTTCCTCTTCAGCTTTCACCTCTGGTGAGGATCGGGTTTACGGCTCTGGGGAGCGAACACGGGGCGCGTGATCAGCCATAGTCGGGATTTTCCCCTCACCCGGTCACCGGAGATTGCGGAGGATAATGAAACTACGAGGTCACCATGGACGATGCCCAGCGGAAGCATTCGCAGAAGATCGGCACCCGCAACGAGACCATTGCCCGCGAGATGATGGAGTTTGCCCGTCAGCGCCCGGACCTGAGACCCGGCGGCATCGACTTCGCCGCCATCGAGCGCGACCTCACGGCGCGGGACCAGATCACGCCGATGATCCACGAGCTCAAGGCCCTCGTCCGCTGCCTGGAGGACACCCACACCGCCCTTGGCGTGGATCTCTTCAACGGCACCCGCGGCATGTACATGTCCATGAATCCGATCGCGGAGATCAATGGCGTGCAGGATGTCATCGAGCGCATCGGCCAGCGGTTTGCAGGGCAAGGCAAGCGGAAGAAGGCTTCAGACACCACCAGCCAGGAGTCGAGCGGATTGTAAGCCGTTGGACGGAGTAACGCGCCGGGAATAACCAACCCACCCCGCAGCGGGCGTCTCGCAAGAGGCGCCCGCTTTTTCTTGCCCTCGCTGCAGCGGTGCGAGAGCACGCCCCTGAATCTCTACTGGAACCCCGAAAACCACCAGTCGTGCGCGGCCGACTAGTGGTTGTGCAGCGCCGACCACCACTGGCGCGGCGGAAATCACCGGTGGCCTGCGGAATTCCACGGCTAGTCGTCATCCAACAACCTTTTGTTATGGTTGCGTGACTCCTTATCGGAGGGTTCTACCTGAAGCTCGTCGAGGGCGGATTCTGGGTCTCGACCACCTCTGGCCAGACCTGGACCCAGCTCGGCATCGACGACCTGCCCGTCGGCATCCACCACGGCCAGATCTTGATGAACGAGAACGTACAAAACGACCTCTGGTATGCCTCGGGCATTGACGGCAGCTACGACCCGCAGACCTGGCAATGGGCCAACGGCCAAGGTTTCTGGCGCTCTACCAACGGCGGCGACACCTGGACCAAGCTCGCTGCCCCCCGCTACGTCGCCACCGCCGCCCTCGGCGCCGGCCGCGGCTAATCGGGCGACGCCCACTTCACTGTTTATTTTTACGGCGTCCTCAACGGCGAAAGCGGCTTTGGCATCTTCCGCTCGACCGACTCCGGCGTCAGTTGGGACCGCGTCTCCTACTTCCCCCGATGGCCACGTGGATATCCCCACCTGCATGGCCGCGTGCTGGGACACCTTCGGGCCGGTATATATCGGCTTCAACGGCACCAGCCTGATATGGCGTCACCCCACCACCTCGACACCCCCACCCACCAGCGGCGAGATCGTGGTCGAGACCGCCGATCCCGCGACCGACAAGAGCTCCGACCTCCACCGCGTCTTCTCCGACAGCGCCGCAAGCGGCGGCTCCTGCGCCATCCTGGAAAGCGACGCCGTCAACGATTTCGTCACCTATGCCGTCCCCGGCGTACAGGCGAGGACCTACAAGATCCTCGTGCGCTACAAGGCGAGCACCAACCGCGCGATCGTGCAGATGCGCGGCGGCAGCCAGGCCACTACCGGCTTCGGAAATTACGGCACCGCCTTCGACATGTATGGCTCCGGCGGATACGTCGAGACAGAGGTCGTCACGATCAGCTTCGGCAGGGCATCGACGAAGTATCTGCGCTTCCAGGTGGCGGGTAAGAACGCCTCCAGTTCGGGCTACATGATCGCGGTGGATCGCATCCGCCTCGTGCCGCAGTAGGTGTCCGGAACAGACGGGGGCAGCTGTAGAAAATCGATGCTCGAGGCAACTCATTCCCAACAACATCACTCTCCAGTTTCTAGAGTTGCCCCCGTCCCACACTTCACCAGCCTGGCGGATTATTGGCCGGCAGCAGCGAGGCGCGTGGGTGATGCAACTGCGGTAGCCCTTCGGTGGTGGGCTAAGGCCCAACGCCATTCAGTTAAGAGAGCACTGACAACCGATCGCCCGTTCTCGGGCATTGCTGCATCTCGATCCCGGCAGGGATCTCAGCCTGTCTGTTCATTGCCCACATTTGAGAGTAGCTGCTGGAAAGCCTTCTTGCGTTGCAAG
>CBINJX010000710.1:0-3640 GCA_966251085.1 uncultured Verrucomicrobiales bacterium | reverse complement strand
AGATCCTCGAGTGACACGGTCGCTTCAACTTTTACTCCGATCGGCTGCCCCTTGTACGCGAATGCCGGAACCCCTTTCTTGAATCCGAGCGCCTTTGCAAGCAGTGCATTGTTGCCGACCTGCGGATGCAGATCGAGCGGCAGATGGGAGCTATACACCGCCATATCGTGATCGAGTGCGGTCTTCACCTTCCGGTACATGGCTCCCGTGAGAACCTGGGGAGACCAGAAGAGCCCGTGGTGCACGAGGAGAAGCGAAACACCGCGTGCAGCCGCTTCGGCGAAAACCGGCTCGCAGGCATCCACCGCCGCACCGATTCGCGCCACTTTTCCGGAGTTGTCCACCTGCAGGCCATTGTGCGCGCCGGGATAGTCCGTTACCGCGCGCGTGTTCAGATAGGAATCGCAGTAATCTACGATCTCACGAAGAGACGCTTTGGAAGGCATGGGTGTAGTTGGCCACAAAGCGGCAAAAGAGGCACAAACAATTGTTTGCTCTGCCGCCCTCTGCCCTTCCCTATTCCTCCCCTCCGCGAATCGGCTTGATGGCAGCTGGCGAACAGGCAATCTGGCGATGGTATGAAAACGTTTCTCTCGAAACTGTCGGCCATCATCGCTGTGGCCGTGGTAACAACCTCCGCTGCATTCGCTGCCGCCGGCTGGGATGATAATTATGAGAAGGCTCTGGCCAAGGCCAAGGCTGAGAAAAAGATGGTCCTCCTCGACTTCACCGGCTCCGACTGGTGCGGCTGGTGCATGAAGCTCGACAAGGAGATCTTCTCCAAGAAGCAGTTCAAGGACTATGCCAAGGAGAACCTTGTGCTGGTCGAGATCGACTTCCCGCAAAGCAAGCGTCAGGCAAAGAAGCTCAAGGAGCAAAACGCCAAGCTGCAGAAAGAATTCGGCGTCTCCGGTTACCCGACGGTTTGGGTGCTGAGTCCGGAAGGTGAGAAGCTGGGCCGTCTCGGTTACATGGAAGGCGGGCCGGAGCCGTTCATTGCAAAACTGAACGAACTCAAGGGCAAGCAAGGTACAGCCGCCCAATAACGTTGAATTCACGTCCTCGGCGGTCAGCGGCTAATGACCCTGCCGCCGGGAGATCGGCGAGGTAGTACTCAGCTCAACCTCGCTTCAGGTGCCCATTCCGATCTGCCGGTGCGCGGCGGACCGGAAGGTTTGAGCGGTCGAGGACGACCGCGCTCCGGAGCGACGCCGTTCCCGGCGTCTTGGACTTCCTCCCCGCCTTCGCGCGCTCCGCCCGTTGGTTGATCTCACCCCTCCCCCAACTTCCCCACAAAACGTCGGGATTCGCAGACAAAAACACGTGCGGCGCCCGGGGAGTGCCGCTAACGTCCGCGCCCTATGTTAAGCGCAGGCATCGTTGGCCTTCCCAACGTCGGCAAATCGACCCTTTTCAACGCAGTTACCCGCACTCGCAAGGCGCAGGCGGCGAACTACCCTTTCTGCACCATCGATCCGAACGTCGGGGTGGTAATCGTTCCTGATCCCCGGCTCGAAGCGCTGTCAAAGCTCTCCGGCTCGAAGAAGATTGTTCCCGCCGCGATTGAATTCGTGGACATTGCAGGTCTGGTGAAAGGCGCCAGTTCGGGTGAAGGTCTCGGAAATCAGTTCCTCTCCCATATCCGCGAGGTGCACGCGATCGTGCAGGTGGTGCGTTGCTTCGAGGACGACGATATCCATCATGTCGCCGGATCGGTCGATCCCGTGCGCGATATCGAGGTCATCAATACTGAACTGATCCTTGCGGATCTCGCATCCGTCCAGAAGCGCGTCGAGCGGCAGCAGAAATCCGCCCGCGCCGGTGACAAGCAGGCAAAAGCGGAGATCGCAGTGGGCGAGAAGCTCATTCCCCATCTCGACTCTGGCAAACCCGCACTCACGCTCGCACTCAGCGACGAGGAGGCGAAGATCGCGAAGGAGTTCTTCCTGATGACGAATAAGCCGACAATCTTTGCGTGCAACGTCGCGGAGAGCGAACTGGCGAACGTCGCAGCGATCGTGGAAGCTGCGAACAACAATGAGGCGGTCCTCCCGACGGAAGGCACGGATCTCACCGGCGCCGCAAAGTACGTCAAGGCGGTCCAGGACTACGCCCGTGCCCATTTCGCTACCGAGGCCGTCGTCATCTCGGCCCAGATCGAGAGTGAACTGGTCGATCTTTCCCCAGAGGAAGCCACCGATTACCTCAAAGATCTGGGCGTTTCCAGCAGCGGCGTCGGTTCACTCATCCGCGCGGTTTATCACCTGCTCGGCCTGCGCACGTATCTCACCACTGGCGAACAGGAGACCCGCGCATGGACGATTCGTGCCGGTGACAAGGCGCCTCAAGCAGCCGGCGTCATCCACTCCGACTTCGAGCGCGGGTTCATCGCGGCGGAAACCGTACACTTCGACGATCTCATCCGCCTCGGCTCCCACGCCAAGGCTCGCGAAGCTGGCAAGCTCCGGATCGAAGGCAAAGAGTACGTCGTTCAGGATGGCGACGTAATGGAGTTCCGCTTCAACGTTTAACGGACAGACCTCTTTTTCAAAAGGGAGCCTGCGCGTGCACGGCTCCCTTTTTTTGTCCAGCCATGGAAGCGGCGCCGATGCGTCCCAGCCGCTTCGCGATGCATGGGATGCCACCAGCGAATCCTACGACCTGACGACTTACGCGCCCGTGCTGATCACCATCGAGGAACCTGTCGCCACATCCAACCCGCTCGAACGCGAAGCGTACGACCGGCGGCGTATTTATCCCTGGCGCTGTTCTTATTACGACCGCTACGGATATTCGCAGATCCACCGCTGACCTGCCAAGGCAGGCGCAGATTTGTCGAGTCCTTTCTGTGTTTACGTTTGCACTTGAGCGCAGGCTCGACATGTTGTGCGGCTCATGAGTCGTCGCATGCTGCGCACTGTTCTCTCCCTGCTGTTGCTGGTCTCCACTGCGGTCGCTGAACCGCTGGATATCCGAAAGAGTCTTGCCCGGATTTCAAATACGGCGCAGTCGTCCAACTATCGAGTCCCCTGGCTCCCTGGTCCCACCGGGGGCGGCTCAGGTACCGGCTGGGTCGTGAGTGAAGATCTGCTCATGACCAATGCGCACGTAGTCTCCAACGCGCGCTTTCTCACGGTGGAGAAAGAGGGCGATCCGAAGAAGTACATTGCCGAGGTTGAGCATATCGCGCACGACTGCGATCTCGCCCTGCTCCGGGTAAAGGATTCGAATTACTTCCGGGACACGAAACCGCTCCCGGTTGGTGGCATTCCTACGATCGAAAGCACGGTGTCCGTGTACGGTTATCCAATCGGTGGTGAACGTCTCTCCGTGACGCGTGGTGTGGTATCCCGTATCGATTTCCGCACCTATTCCCACTCGATCGTTGATTCACATCTGGTGATCCAGATCGATGCTGCGATCAATCCGGGCAACTCCGGCGGTCCTGTGATGCAGGACGGCAAGGTGGTCGGTGTCGCATTCCAAGGGTTCAGCGGAGATGTGGCGCAGAACGTAGGCTACATGATTCCGACCCCAGTTGTCAGCCGTTTCCTCAAGGATGTGGAGGATGGCCGTTACGACCGCTACATGGATCTCTCCATCGGGACATTCAATACACAGAACCCTGCAATGCGCCGGG
>CBINJX010000709.1:0-3659 GCA_966251085.1 uncultured Verrucomicrobiales bacterium | reverse complement strand
CACCGAAGCGGTTGGTAGAGAGGTATGCAAGGAAATGGAAACCCTCCACCTGGTAAGGACGCAGCTCGGCGCTGATCTTCTCCGGGACAGGCGGGTTTACGCGGGTGCGAAGTTCGTCCACACGCCTGCGGATTTCCTCTGCCTGCTCGGCCGGCATGAGGCGTTTGGCGCTTTCACTTGCCAGCTGGAGCGCATGCATGCGCTGCGGTTCGCCGGTGACTTCACTTGCGGCGAGACCAATATCCGCCAGACGTTCCTCGTCTTCCTTGCTCCACTGCAGAGCGAGCCGTTTCCAGCCTTTCGCCCCGAGCCGCACCCAGCCACCCTTTGCGTTCAAAAGGGCCTGACGCTCTTCCGGGGTCAACTCCACATCATGCACATCGAGCACGGTGGAAACGTCGAACCAGTCCACGCCCGATGACTCGATCTCCAGTCGCACGGAGCCCGAGACCGGCTTATCACGGAGCGAGGCGAGAGTGGGATCGAGATACAGCTGGGCGTCGGAGGGGAGCATCAGCAACCACTCGCTGAACAACTCGGGAAAATTGCGAGTCACCGAGCGGAGCCAGACCCGGTCAAAGCTCTGCCACTTTACATGGATCTGCTGCACGAGAGCCGGGACAACCTTCAACGCTCCCCGCTCATAACGAAGGATTGTGTTCTTCGCCTTCGTGTCCCCGGTTTTGACCCGAAGATGGCCGGAGTACGACCCTGGCCGCATGCTCTTCAGGATGTTCTCCGCCTCCGTCCTCGATGCCCCGCGGGCCATCAGTTTTTCAAGCAGCTCCTCCTGCGCTTTCTCATTCGGCGGACGCTGCATCGTCTTCCACCCCATATCTGTATAAACCTCCGGCACGGCTTCCCCATGCCAGTCGCCGATGAAACTGAGCTGCAATTTCTCGTCCCTGCCGCTGCTGGAGGTGTGGACGATCTCCGCCTCGATCACCAACTGCGCCTTCAGGCGTTTTACGCGATCGGTGAGTTTCGGAGGCAGCTCGAGCCCCAACCGATCGAGAAGTGTCACACCGCCGGAGCTCTCGAGCGCCTGCGCGGGAATCACATTCGGATTCCGCGGATCGACACTGAGATCGGCAAACGGCGGGGCCTCGTAGATGGTATCTTCCGTGATGTACAGGGCCGGGGAACCCTCCAGCGTGAGCTTTGCCCTCGGGGGCAGCTTTCCGTCAGGCGTTGTAAGCGTCAGCCGGTAATCGCCATCGGCCGTTTCCGGCGGTTCCAAGCGCCACTGAAGACGTTCCGCAGGCCGGTGAAACGGCACCCGATCGCTGGTGAGCAGGCGAGGTGCAATCAGCGGATTCCGGAAGACCGCGTTCAGGGCCGTCTCGTCCTCATCATCATAATCGATCGTGCCGTACTCGACATAGGCCGTCGTAAACATCGCCCAAACCATCGCGCTGTCGTCGTCAAAGAACTGCAGCTTTCCCTCGCTGGAGAGATTCTCCAATTCATGGAATCGAGCCCTCTTCACAAGGACCCAGGGACCGCTTCCGGCCATGCGCATCTCCAGCTGCAGACCTTTGTCCTCACAAACGATCCGCAGCTCCACTTTCTCCAGTAACTCCTCTTCCACTTCCTGCTCCAGACGCTTGAGCCGTGTCTTCCATTGCTCCACGCGCTTCTGCCGCTCCCAGTCACCGACGAGTGCGTCCACTTCCTCGACAGAAGTGATCTCGGAGAGAAACGCCGGCCAGGCGTGCCCTTCCATGCGGAGGTAATGGGCAATATAGAGCCATGTCTCCCATGGATCGCGAGGGCTCGTCGGCCACAGCTTACGCTGCTGCCAGCCCCAGCCGAGGTACGGCAGACGTCCCATGAGGGCGGTGAGTGCGGATTCCGGTACCGAAGGATGCAGGCGGTATCGCTCGTGAACGGATTCGATCGCTTCGACGGTTCGCGTCTCCTCGGTTGTCAGCTTCCTGCCGAGCTTCTGCTCGATGGAGGCTTTGAAGGTCATGGGCTTGGTTTTGAGTTCCGGGGCTGCAATGGAATCACCCTCCTGTTCTTCGCCTCGCTTTCCTTGTGCGGCCAGATCCTGGAGAAGTTTCCGCAGGGCGGCATAGGTATGCTCACACCGATGACGAACCGAGCAGCTGCAGCGGTCCCGCCATTGCCCGTTTTGGAACACGAGCTTTACCTCCTTATTTCCCCCGCTGTTGACGATTCCGTCGAACTCCATCTCGTCCGTCGGCTCGACGAATTCCACCGCGCCATGGGCGAGGAGATGCTCTCCCAGCGTCTTGATACCAGACGGATAACCAAAGAGGTAACTCTTCGCGGCATCAACAGCTTGCGACGGCAGGGTGGTACTCATGGAGGTGGAGCAATAAAAACGTTTCGCTCACGAGGTGCGAGACGGGATGTGTGGGGCGGCCGGAGCCAAGTGGGTTTTCAGGGTGTTTGATGAAAGAGTACGTAAAGATATGACGAAAGTGCTCCGTGTTGGAAGGTGGTAGGTATTTCCTGATCAGCTGCTTGCACTATATTGCATCCGCTGGCGCTCCGCTCCCGCACCTAGGCGGAAGGACCGCGAGCCATGCTCCAGAAAACTCCCGATCGGCTCCTTCGATAAACAGGGATGCCTGCTGCATCTCACGAGATCTCTGCTGCATCCGTCGAGATCCCCGACGCATCTAGCGAAATATCTGGTGCATCCCGCCTGATCGCGGGTGCATCAGGCGAGATACCCGGCGCATCTCGCGTGATATCTGGCGCATCAACCATGATACCTGCGCTATCTCGCGTGATCGACTGGGCATCACGCCTGATATCTGGCGCATCTCGCCTGATGCGCCGGGTATCATCACCTGATGGCCCGTGTATCTCGCGTGATCGCGCAGCGATCATCGCCTGATGCGTTGGCTATCATGCGTGATACGCCAGACATCATCCCTTGATCCCGGAAGTATCATCTCATGATGCCCCGGATATCACGTGAGATACCCAGCGCATCATGCATGATGCGCCAGCGATCATCTCCTGATACCCAGCCGATCTCGCGAGATGCGCAAAGGATCATCGGGGGGCTGGGGCTGCTCACAAGAGAGCAGGGGTACAAAGCTCAGCCCTGTCCCGCTTGAAACTCCTCCAGCAGCGCCTTCAGCTGCTCCGGGGTATGTTTCTTCCGGATCAGGCTCATCTGCTCCCCTGCCAGTTCGTCACACCGCTCGTTGCCCACATCTCCGGCGTGACCCTTCACCCATTTCCAATGGACCTTGTGCTTCGCAGTCGCGGCATCCAGCGCCTGCCAGAGATCCGCATTCTTCACCGGCTGCTTGGTCTTGGTCATCCACCCATTCCGTTTCCAACTGAAGACCCAGGCGCTAATTCCCTGACGAAGGTATTGGGAATCGGTATAAAACTCCACCTCGCAAGGCATGGTGAGCGCCGACAGCGCCTCGACCGCCGCCTGAAGCTCCATCCGGTTGTTCGTCGTCGCCGGGGAGCCTCCGCTCAGCTCCTTCTTGTGCTCCCCATACCGCAACACGGCCGCCCATCCACCCGGCCCCGGATTTCCCTGGCATCCGCCGTCGGTGTGGATCGTGACTTTCTTCATGGAAGGGGGCAGAGGGGTAGTCGCGGGTGGAAGCGATGTCAAAATCTGCTGGACGTGCGGCCGCTTCCCTACGGGAAACCCTTTG
>CBINJX010000708.1:0-3664 GCA_966251085.1 uncultured Verrucomicrobiales bacterium | reverse complement strand
CACTCCACTCGGCATCTCGGAAACGGAGTAGCCCAGTATGCCTTCCAGGTTGCCCCTATATACGAGTTCGTCAGTGGAGAGGTTCCACTCCGTGAGTAGCTGCCCGCTCGCTTCGACCGCTGCCTCATACCGATTCTTCCACCTCAGGATGTCGGCTGCGGCGCGCTTCTGTTCAGTGATATCCGCACAGCTTCCGACCCACTCGCGGACCGTGCCGTCTGCTTCAATCACCGGTGCTCCTCGGACCGCAAAGTCGCGATATCCTTTGTCTGCCGTGTGGATCCGAAACTCTGCCTGATAGTATTCTTTGTTCCTGATGGCCTCCGCCCATGCGAGCCGCACCCGGGCACGGTCGTCCGGGTGAACGGCATTGAGCCAGCCGAACCCCAAAGTTTCTTCCTCACTCTGTCCAGTGAGCGCTGTCCAGGAAGGCTGGCCACGAGTGGCTTCCCCGATCGCGTTGGTGACCCATACGATCTGGGCGGATGCGACAACGAGAGAGCGATACCGTTCCTCGCTGATACGGAGCGCCTCAGCCGCATTTTTTCGATCCGTAATATCCTGGATGGTTGCGATGCTATAGGGTGGTCCATCCTCCGGCGACATGACGATTGCGGTAAGGTGGCCCCATGCCACGCTGCCGTTTTTATGGAGGTATCGCTTTTCCAGATCGACCACGGAGCGTTTTTTACTCCGTGCTTCCTCGATTGCGCGCACGGTTTCGAGACGGTCGTCCGGATGTGTGAGTTCCACCACATTCCTTGCCCGGAGTTCCTCGCGAGTATAGCCGAGCATCCGGCAAAAAGCAGAGTTCACGTGGAGGAGCCGATTGTCCGGTCCGGTAATCGTCATGCCGGCGGCGTTTTCTTCGAAGAAGAGACGGAAGTGTGCCTCGCTCTCCCGGAGCCGTTTTTCAATCCGGCTGCGATCTGTAACGTCCCGGGTATTGATGACGACAACGGTTTCACCCTGCTCGTCGATATACCGTTTCCCGATCGATTCGAGTGTCCGCAAAGTGCCATCCTTGTGCGGGCTGCGGAATTCTACGGGGATGCCTCTTAGATTAGCGGTGAATACACCCTGGAGCAGTTGCCTGTAGCGCTGAGCATCTTGCGGATGGATCCAGTCGGTGATCGGAGTGCCCACCATCTCCTCCGGACGGTAACCGAGGATTCGTTCGATGGCGGGACTGATGTATTCGATTGTCTGCTGCTCGGTCGCAACAACGATACAATCCCATGCATTCTCCAGCAGCTTCCGGAAATGCTCCTTCTGTTGCTGCAATCGCTCTTCGATCAGTTTCTGCGCAGTGATATCCACCATGATGCCGCGGAGATGTGCACTCCCATCACCCCGCACAGTCACGGTGACGATATCGCGCAGCCACACCACATGTCCATCGGCCGCAATCATCCGGTATTCGAATTCGTGGTCCCGTCTCTCGCGTGACGCTTCAGCACAAAACGTCGTGCACCATTCCACATCGTCAGGATGGAGATGGTCGCGCCAGAAGGTTGGCTCCCGGATCCAGCGTTCCGCGGGATAACCCAGAACCTGCTCCGCTTGTTTACTCACGAAGGTGAAACGGAACGTATCCGTGTCTGCCACCCAGACAATGCCACCCACCGTATTGACCAGATTCGCGTACTGCGTTTCCCGGTCGATCCGTGCGAGTTCCGCACGCTTGCGCCTGGTGATTTCACGCGTTTGAATGGTAAGACCGCTATCGAAGGGAAGAAGGCGCAGCTCGAACCAAGTGCCCGCCGTATCGTGCAAAACCTCCAGTTCCCGTACCTGTTTCTGCGCTACCGCCTCGAGGCAGGCATTTTCGATTGATTCTCCAAAGAGAAAGGTGAGTTCGGTCCAGATCTCGCGGTTCAATAGTTCCCCTCTGGGCCGGCGAAGTAGTTGCTCCGCCGCTTTATTGAGGAACGAGAGCCGCCACTCCGAATCGAGGATCATGAACGCGTCATCAAACGAGTCGATAACCTCGATGGGAATGCATGTTGCTATCTGCAATCCCAGTTGATCTGTGTTTGATTGCTTATGCATCCGCGGAGATATCCGGCAGGGTTTGGATACATTACGTCCCATCCCGCGAACTGCCACCGGTATTCGTGGTTAGATGCGGGGAAGACGATGGCGCAATCGGAGCGAGCGAAGGTGTGAAATACCGAGCGCCGGACGCAGAAAAGCCACTCTGCACCGGTTTTTTTGGGGTTGTACCGGGTAAAACAAGTGCCAGCGGCGTCCCACATCGGTTTTCCGCTCGTTTTAGCGGCGGGAAGCCACTGCCACCCTCACGCCACCACCTCTTTACCGCCTCATTAGAATGAAAACGTTACGAATCGTCGGACTTGCTCTCCTCGTTGCGGCAATTGTGATCGGGATCTGGCGATGGATCGACTTCTCGAGAGAAGCAGAGAGACGCGTGCCGGGCACGGTGCAGCCCGCGACCCCGGAGCCAAAGCCGGCTAAGCCCGAGCTGGTCATCACGCCGGACCCGGAGCAGGTCGAGCTGGAGGCGTTCCGGAAGGAGATCCGGGCGCTTGCTCTCGAGAAAAAATGGGCGGAACTGGACGCTCGGGCGGAGGAGTTACGCAAGAGCAAGGCTCGGTTTCCGGGTGGATCGTGGAAAATCCGGCACTTTTATGAATCGGTGAACCCATACGAGAATGTACGTCCGTGGGTTCAGCTGAGCCGGCTATGGATAGCCGAACGGCCGCAGTCCATTACAGCGCACATCGCATACACTGAGGCTCTGCTGGATTATGCCTGGGCAGCTCGTGGGGAAACGGCTGTGAACGAATTGAGCCCGGAGGTAGCAAAGCTTTTCAAAGACCAGTTGGATGAGGCTTGGGAGGTACTGGAAAAAGCGAAAGAATTACCGGAAAAGGATCCTTACTGGTGGAGTAGTGCGCTCAGGGCAGGGCAGGGACTCGGCTTCGAGCGGAAACGCTATGATCAGCTCTTCGACGAGGCTGTGGCATTCGAGCCCGGGTTCTTTCCCTATTACCTCCAGAAAGCCAGATACCTTCTCCCGCGCTGGCATGGGAAACCCGGGGAGTGGGAGGAGTTTGCCGAGGCGGTTGCAAAGAAGCCGGACGGACCTGGGGCGGAGGTGTATGCCCGGATCATTATGGACATGGCTCGCGATCATCGGGATGTTTTTGGAGAGACCGCCGTTTCGTGGGAGTTGGCGAGGGCGGGATTCGAGGAGATTCTTCAGAAGTACCCGGAGAGCCTTTATTGGCCGTCGGTCTATGGTTTTTTCGCCTGTCGGAACAAGGATCGGGATGCGGCGCGCAAAGTCTTTGAAAAGTTGGACGGGCGTGTGCTCCTCAGTGCCTGGGGCAAGCAGGAGATGTTTGTCGAATGCCGGGACTGGGCGCTGTCGAAGGATGTAAGTAGCACGACGCCGGAACCATCGGCGCCGGGCGTGCGGCAGTGAGGGGGGAGAAAGTGCTCAGTGCGCAGAAGTCAGTAATCAGTAATCAGTAATCAGTAATCAGTTCCGGCTTCGCATCTTGCCCCGGCTCCGAGTTGCCGGTGAACGTCCCTCAACCTTCCGAGTAGGTGACTCCTGCCTTGAGGCGGCTGTGGACGGCGCGTTAACGTTTCGCACCTATGACACAGCCGCTTTCTCAATACGCTCACCCTGAGG
>CBINJX010000707.1:0-3666 GCA_966251085.1 uncultured Verrucomicrobiales bacterium | reverse complement strand
ATGCAGTGCTATCTGCCTCAGGCCAGTTCCACGGTCGATAGGTTTTCTCGGAAAGTTAATAATTGAGAGTAGCGAGTCGAGAGCACCAAACGGGCGTCGCGTGAAAGCTTGGACTTTCTCCCCGCCTTCACCCGCCCAACTTGCTGGAGGCTCAAAAAAAAAGCGGCTCCCGAATTTTTCCGGGAGCCGCTGAGATTCAAACTGTCAGCTTAGCGCTGCTGAGTTTGTTCCTGCTGATTGTCTTCTTTTCGCTCCACAACCACAAAGCGGGTCGTGCCACGGGAGGAAACACGAAGGACAACCTTCTTCTCAGTCTTGAGCTTCTCGCTCAGCTTCACTGCTTCGTCGGCGCTGGTCACCGGTTCCCGGTTAATCTCGAGGATCACATCCCCACGGCGGAGACCGGCGGCTGCGGATGGAGAATCGGGATCGACTTGGGTAATCACGACACCCTTGGTGGTCTCCGGAATCTCCATTTCCTTGCGGATATCCGCATCGATGTCGCTGACGGTGACCCCGTCGAGCACATCGGGCTCATCGCTCTTCTGCTCCAGTGCCGGAGCCGAATCCTTTGAACCTGGACGTTCTGCGAGTTCTACAGGAATCTTCTGCTCCTGGCCGTTGCGCAGAACCGTGAGTTCCACCTTCTTGCCAGGGCTCATGGAGCCGATCAGGAGCTGCAGTTCACGTGGTCCTTCGATTTTCTTGCCATCGACGGCAACCACCAGGTCCCCATTCTGGATTCCGGCCTTTTCAGAAGGACTGCCAGGCTGCACCTCAGAAATCAAAGCGCCCTGCTGATCGTCCTTGATGTTGAAGGCACTGGCGAGATCCTCCGTCAGCGGCTGAAGTGCAACACCCAGGAAACCGCGGGTCACGCGACCATTCTTGAGAATGCTCTCCATCACGTTGCGGGCGAGGTTCGCCGGGACGGCGAAGCCGATGCCCTGATTGCCGCCGCTGCGGCTGAAGATGGCGGTGTTCACCCCGATCAGACGGCCCTGGTAATCAACGAGCGCGCCGCCCGAGTTGCCCGGATTGATCGAAGCATCCGTCTGAATGAAATTCTCGTAATCGATAATGCCCATTCCGCCGCGGCCGATCGACGAGATGATTCCCATCGTCACGGACTGAGTGAGGCCGAATGGATTACCAACAGCGATCACGATATCACCCGGGCGCATCCGATCGCTATCTGCGAACGTGATTGCCGGAAGATTCTCCGCGTCGATTTTAAGTACGGCGATGTCTGTCCCTGGATCGGTGCCAACCTTCTTTGCTTTGTACTCCTTCGAGTTGCTGCCAATCGTCACGATGATGTCATCCGCACCCTCTACCACGTGATTGTTGGTGATGATATGTCCCTGCGGGCTGACGACTACACCCGAGCCGAGGCCGAGCGCCTGTTTGCGCAATGGGCCACGGCGATTCTGGCCGGGAGCCTGCGGCCCTTGAGGGCCTGCATTGTCGTCCCCATCCGGAATTCCAAAGAACCGGCGGAACATCGGATCATTGAAGAGCGGGTTATTGCCCATCGGGTTCTGTCCCGGGCGAACATTCTTCGAGGTCGAGATCGTAACAACGCTCGGTGCGACCTTTTCCACGACCGGTGCGAAACTCGGAGTTCCCTGAGCGAGCGGGGTGGGATCGTACTTGATCGCCGGAGGACCTCCCGCAGTGGCAGGTGCTTCCTTGGCAGGTTCCTTTGGCGCATCTTTCACTGCTTCCTGCGCCGTCACCCACGGCACTGCGATCGCCGTGATCAACAGCGGGGCAATGATGGCAGCCTGAAGAATTCGAGGGACTGTTTTCATGAAAATATATTGTCTCGTACAGACACGTGCCGAACTGACTCGTTCAAAGGCATTTCGCGTGTGCAACGATATCCGCGCGCTAATTGCAAGCGCACTGAATACGGAGACTCAACGGTCCACTCTGATTGTTCCGTCGCTCACAATCTTTGCCCGGAGCCCGCCGTGGCCACGAAGCGCCGCTTCCGCACCGGGCGCAAAAGCCTGCTCCATCCAATAACATGGACGCGATTCCTCGGTGCCTAGGAACCGGACTCCCTGTACCTCGAACTCCTTCCCGATTAGTTCATTCAGGTCGAGGCCAGTGGTGATGACATTCCGGCGAAAGACGCCAGGCCCTCTGGTGAAAACGTTCAGGGAACGACATAGGTCCTCGTACACCTCATGCGAAAAGAAGGTAATCTGTCCTTTGTAGCCGGATTTGTAGTCGAAGAACCGGTCGCCTTCGATACCTCGTCCGGCGACGCAACGTATCTCCTCACATTCGACAATCTCATGTGTCGAAGCCTCGCGGCCGTGATGGCCGAAATAGTTATGCGCCGGAGAGATGTAGAGATGCTTGATGCAGATACGCGGATGGACTGTCATCATGTGCCTCGTCACGTTCCTGCACGACCTTCTTTTGGACAATGCTGAACTTTCCATTTAGTGCGGCACTTCTCGCCGGCGGTCAGTCACGGCGAATGGGGCGGGATAAAGCGAACGTGCAGATCGGCGGGGTAGCGCTCTGGAGACGGCAATTGGAGATCCTCCGGCGGTTGCATCCGGAGCAGCTCTTCATCTGCGGCCGGCCGGAGGTGGAGTATCCCGGTAGCGATTGCGAGGTTGTTACGGATGTTGTCCCGAATGCAGGCCCTCTGGGGGGGCTCATCACTGCGCTACAGCATGCATCCTCCGAAACTGTCGTGTTACTGGCGGTGGATATGCCGGGCATGGAGCCGTCATTTCTGGAGAAGTTACTGGCCAAGTCTCACGCGAGGAAACGGAGCGTTGTACCGTACGGTCCCTGTGGGCTCGAACCTCTCGCGGCAGTCTATCGAACAGATTGCTTGGCATCCGCAGAAGAATGTCTGAGGGCAGGTGAGCGGTCGATGCGCTCGCTTTTCGAGGTATTGCAACGACGCCAGCTCGCTGAGGCATATCCTCTCCATCCGGAGGAAGTGCCATTCTTTCGAAACGTAAATACGCCAGAGGAACTCGCCGCGATGAACACATGGATGAAAACGGGCGATGCCGCAAAGGCGCAGCCGCGATAAAGACCGCCTTTTCCGCCTCCCCCTTACGGTTTCACGACTTTCCAGATCGGCACATCCGCTTTCATCCGGTCGATCGCGGCACAGCAGAAAGCAAACGCTTCGCCGCGATGGCTGGAAAGGACGCGGACAAATAGGGACGCCTCTCCCACTGGCACCCATCCGAGGCGATGAATGAAAAGAACCGCCTGGACAGGGTGCATCCCGGCGAGTTCTCGAAAGATCTTCTCCAGTTGCCGGCGGGCCATTGGTTCGTAGGCCTCGTAGTGGAGTCCGCTCAGTGCGCGTTCTCCTTCCTTCTCGCGCACAATCCCCTGAAACTCCACCACCGCTCCAATTTCGCGCGAGGGGAGATCGAGCACCGGAACGACGATCGAGGAGTCCGTAAAATGAATTTGGCTCTGTATCATTACTAACCTCCACTGACGGGGGGGATGACGGCGATCTCTGCAGCATTCCCCACCGGTTGATCCCAGTCATGATATTCGCAATCGATTGCCACGCGCATCGAGCCGATCGGCAGTTGAGGCGCTTCGCGGCTGAAGATCGTTCGCGGAGTTTCCGTGGCATCGCACTCTACCGAGCGTTCCCGGAATCCTGCG
>CBINJX010000706.1:0-3668 GCA_966251085.1 uncultured Verrucomicrobiales bacterium | reverse complement strand
CATGGATATGTTCAGCACGCCCGCCGGGATCTTCAAAAAGGACATGCGCACGCTCGATCCCGAGCAGCTCGACAAGCTCGATTGGTTCATCGCCAAGCTGAAGGATCAAGGGATCTACAGCGATCTGAACCTGCACGTCTCGTGGACCTATCCCGACCGGCCGCGTGAGGAGAAGAAGGGGAACCCCAACTACGACAAGGGCGTGGACAACTTCGCTGCGGAGCTGATCCGGATGCAGAAGGATTTCGCGCGCCAACTGCTCACCCACGTCAATCCGTACACCGGCAACGCCTACACCGAGGAACCCGCGGTCGCGCTGATCGAGATCAACAATGAAAACGCTCTGCTCTTCGAATGGTGGAGCGGGGGATTGGACAAAATCGCCGCGCCGTACCGCAAAGAGCTGAGCGAACAATGGACGCACTGGCTGGCGACCACATACGGCTCCGATGAGAAGGTGAAGGCAGCATGGGCCAAAGGGGCACGCGAAGCGGGCTCGGAGATGTTGAAGAACGGGAAGTTTGCCGAGAGACTAAAAGGATGGAGACTCGAAAAGCATGGCGGAGCGGAAGCGACCGCGAATGCCACGCAGGGAGGAGAAGGCGCTCGCATCGAGGTCACGAAACCCGGTCAGGAAAACTGGCACGTACAGATGAGCCAGGCCGGGTTGCAGTTGCGCGCCGGTGAACCGTACACGCTCACCTTCCGTGCAAAGGCGGATGCCGAGCGGACGATCTCCGTGGCTGCCTCACAGGCACATGAGCCTTGGGGTGTGCTCGGCAGTAAACAGATCAAACTCACACCGGAATGGCAGACCTACCGGTTCAGCTTCGAGCCAAAGCAGGGGGATGATAATGCACGGGTCGTCTTTGGTGGACTGGGGAATCAGGTTGGCACCGTCGAGATTGCCGATGCTGCCCTGACGACGAGCCATGTGCGCGGCGATGTGGCGCGCAACGAGGAGGGGGTGATTCCCGCCTTCACCCGGGATGAAAATTCCGAGCGCACCCTGGCAGCCCAGCGAGACTGGTACCGGTTCCTCTGGCAGCTGGAGGAGCGTTACTGGCCGGGCATGTACAAGTTCATCAAGGAAGAGCTGAAAGCGAAACCGCTAATCCTCGGTACGCAGCTTTTCTGGAGCCCGTTCCCGATCCAGGCGAAGCTGGACGTGATCGATTCACACGCCTACTGGCAGCATCCGCATTTCCCCGGGCGTGACTGGGACATGAGCAACTGGGTGGTGAAAAATGTCTCGATGGCGGGTGTGCCGGACGGCGGCACGCTGCCGCAACTCGCGCTCCAGCGTGTGGATGGAAAACCGTACATCGTCAGTGAGTACAACCACGCTGCGCCAAACACCTACGCCTCCGAAACCTTCCCGCTCGTCTGCGCGTATGGCGCGCTGCAGGATTGGGATGGCATCTTCGCCTTTGCTTACAGTCATCGGACAAATGAGTGGGACTTGGGCGCTTTCAAGAGCTTCTTCGACATCGATCAACATCCCACCAAGATGGCGACCCTGCCCGCCTCTGCCGCTCTCTGGCTGCGCGGTGATGTGCAGCCGGCGCAGACTTCCGCAATCGCGGCGGTATCGCTAAACGCAGCCATGGAGCAGGGGAGGAGAGGCGGCCCGCGCATTGGCGCCGAGCACTTTGGCATCAAACGTCAGGAAGCATTTCTGCGGCGTGTAGGCGTACGCCTTGCGGAGGGAGAAGACTTCGACGCACGGTCCGAAGTCCCGGCCGGCCCGCTGGTGAGCGATACCAGGCAACTCACCTGGAACAGCCAGGACAAAGTCGTCACGATCGACACCCCTCGCTCGAAAGGAATCATCGGCACCCTGAAGGGAGAACCTTTCACACTCGGTGACGTCACGATCACCCCGGGCAAGACGCTGCAGAACTGGGCAACGATCCAGCTCACTGTCCTCGACGGTACGGACTTCAGAACCGCCCGCCGCATGCTCGTCACCACGACCGGTTATGCCGAGAACACCGGCATGCAGTGGAAGAATGCGGAAAAGACCAGCGTCGGTAAGGATTGGGGCAAACGGCCCTCACTCGTGGAAGGCATCCCCGCGACGATCAAGCTTCCCAGCGCAGGAAAGCTTCGTGCATGGGCCTTGGATGAACGCGGCCAGCGCCGCACCGAGATCCCGGTGAAAGACGGCACGCTGCAAATCGGACCGGAGCACAAAACGCTCTGGTACGAAGTCGCCGCGGAGTAGCAAATAATGTGTAGAGGCGGCTCTGTCCCGAGCTTCGAGCGAGGGACGTGCCGCCTCCAATCCCCGGCGCGGGCGGAGGCGGGGAATAGCGGAAGTCGGTGGGTGGGCGAGCCGAGGTGATGGGCGGCGGGCCCCATGGCGGCCTCGAAAAACCACGAGTTCATCTCCGGGTATAATTAGTTGTACCTGGAGATCAAATCAGTTGTACCCGGCGTACAACCAGTTCACCCCCGGGGTGAACTCAGTTGTACTCCAGCATCAACCAGTTCACCCCGGGCGACAACCAGTTCACCTCCAGGTACAACTGGTTGTCCGGCACGGACAACGAATTGTCGCCGGAGATGAACCAGTTGTCTCTGGCGGACAACCAGTTGTCGCGGCGGCACTACTGGTTATGTCCGAAGAACAACCAGTTGTCCCCGGGCCACAACTAATTGTCGCCCGCGCTTTACCAGTTATCCCCGGACCTGAACCGGAACCACTCCGGGCGGTTCTGGAACTCCTTCTCACGATCGCTGCGCGAACCCACCAGCAACACGATCGGCGCTTCCGCCTGCGCTTCATCGGACTCCTGAGCCGCTGCAGGAGTTGAGCAAAAGAGCTGGCTAGGCAAAAGCGCGTATGCTCACCATGGAGCCGGAATGCCCCACTCCTCCTCGCAAGCCTTTCTGAAGGAACTGGATAAGAAACTCTGGACCGCCGCCGACCGGCTCCGGGCGAATCTGGATGCCGCGGTTTACAAACACGCGGTACTCGGGCTGATCTTCCTCAAGTACGTTTCTGACTCTTTCGCTGTCCGGCAGGCCGAGATCGAGGCGCAGCTCCGCGATCCGGAGAGCGATTATTTCCTCGATCCGGAGGATTACGGCGGCGAAGGCAGCGCCGAATACCGGGAGGCGATCCACGCCGAGCTGGAGGAGCGCGACTACTACACGGAGAAGAACGTCTTCTGGGTGCCCGCGCTCGCCCGCTGGAAGACGCTGCAGGACAGCGCTAAGCTCGCTGCGAAAGTAAAAAGGAAGAGTGATGAAGGCAGAAAACGACCTCAGAGATCGGACCAAACAGTTCGCGCTGCGGATTATCCGCCTGTTTGGAAGCCTGCCAAAGACGACCGAGGCGCAGGTGCTCGGCAAGCAACTCCTTCGGTCGGGCACATCAGTGGGCGCAAACTACCGCGAGGCATATCGCGGCCGAAGCAAGCCGGAGTTCATTGCGAAATGCGGCGATTCGCTGCGCGAGCTGGAAGAATCCGGCTACTGGCTGGAACTCCTGATCGACGGAGGAATTGTCCCGCCCGCTAAGCTTCAACCCTTGCGCGACGAATGCGATCAACTGACGGCGATTTTCGTCACCATTATCAAAAAAGCGCGCGACTCAAAGTGATCGGCTTTCCTAATTCTTCATTCGTCCCGCGCGGATTATTTAGGGCGCGTACTCATAA
>CBINJX010000705.1:0-3673 GCA_966251085.1 uncultured Verrucomicrobiales bacterium | reverse complement strand
AGCCTTTCAACCCCGACATGGAGGTGGGGGCCATGATTGAGATTCCCAGCGCGGCGCTCAGTGCGGATTTGATTGCGAAGGAAGTAGACTTCTTCTCGATCGGTACCAACGATTTGATCCAGTACGCGATCGCGGTTGATCGTTTGAATGAGCACATTGCTCATTTGTATGAGCCGACTCACCCTTCAATCATCCGGTTGATTCGAATGATCGTTGACGCCGGTCATGCACACAGTCTGTGGGTCGGCGTCTGTGGGGAAATGGCGGGTGACATCCTGTTGACGCCGCTGCTGCTCGGTCTAGGTGTGGATGAGCTCAGTACGGGGGCGGCGTTGGTCCCCCGAGTGAAGCGTGCGGTGCAAAGCTTGGACATCGCCGTTTGCCTGCAACTCATTGAGGATATCAAGCACCTCGATAGTGCGGCTGCGATTCTCGCTGAGTGTGAGAAGGTGGCGAAAGTGCACTTCCCGGATCTGCTCTGAGGTTGAGCTCTGTCTGGTTATTTGAAGGGAGATCCAGGTGGGAGGGCGCGAGAGATTGTGGCTAATGAGTGAATGTGAAATTCTTGATTGCTACGGATGGAGCAAAGAAAAAGGGCGGAACCTTATTGGTTCCGCCCCTAGTTTTTGAGATTTAGCGAAAACGGCGTTTACGCCTTCGGTGCCGATGCGGTCTGCACTTCCGTACCAGGACCGTCCACCCACTCGATGAACGCCATCGGAGCCGCGTCGCTATTACGCTGGCCGAGCTTCACGATGCGGGTGTAGCCACCTTTACGTGTTGAGCAGCGAGGAGCGACTTCGGCGAAGAGCTTGCTCACTGCTTCCTCATTGTGACGCAGATAAGCGAGCGCGGTACGACGGGAGTGAAGAGTGTTCTTCTTTCCGAGAGTGACGATCTTTTCTGCATACGGGCGCAAAGCTTTGGCTTTGGCCAGTGTGGTCTTGATCCGGCTGTGCTCGATCAGCGAGCAGGTCTGATTGGCCAGCAAGGCATCGCGATGAGCCTGACTGCGGCCGAGTTTGACGGTTTTCCGTTGGTGACGCATGGGAGTGTCGGAAGCGGCGGTTAGTGGTTAGCGGGAAAGGAGGCTCGCGTCGGCTCCGGCCGCGGAGAAATCGACCATTCCCGTGTCGAACTTCATTCCAAGCGAGAGACCAAGCTGCGAAAGCTTGTCCTTGATTTCGTTGAGAGACTTCTTGCCGAAGTTGCGGTACTTGAGCATCTCCGCCTCGGTCTTCTGAGCCAGCTGACCGACGGTGGTGATGTTGGCGTTGTTCAAGCAGTTTGCCGCACGGACGGACAGCTCGATCTCGTTGACCGACATATTGAGGAGCTTCTTGAGCTTCTGGTTCTCCTGATTCGCCTGCTGGGGCGACTCGTCGAAGGTAACCGCATTCTCGTCGTAAGCGTAGAACGGCTCGAAATGCTTCTTGAGAATCGAAGATGCCTGAACCAGTGCGTCCTCCGGGGAAATACGTCCGTCAGTCCAGATCTCGAGGATCAGCTTGTCATAGTCAGTCCGCTGACCGACGCGGGTGTTCTCGACCGCGTACTTCACACGGGTCACCGGGGAAAAGATCGAGTCGATCGCGATCACGCCGATCGGCTGATCAGGATGCTTGTTCTCGTCGCCAGTGGAGAAACCACGGCCGACCTTCACCTCGAGTTCCGCCTCGAACTTGCCCTTCTTATCCAGCGTGCAGATGTGCTGATCCTTGTTGACCACCTCACACTGTGCCGAATCCTGAATGTCGGCTGCTGTTACCGCGCCGTCCTTGTTCACCGAGATCGTCAAATTACGGATCTCGTGATCGTGCGCGCGGAACTTGATCTTCTTGAGGTTGAGAATGATATCGGTGACGTCCTCCACCACATTTGGAAGCGTCTGAAATTCATGATTCGCGCCGGCGATCTTTACAGACGTGATCGATGCGCCTTCGAGAGAGGAGAGAAGGACGCGACGGAGCGAGTTGCCTACGGTATGTCCGTAACCGGCCTCGAACGGCTCGGCAATGAACTTACCATAGGTTTCTGTACGGGTTGCCTCATCTTTGATGAGGCTCTTGGGCATTTCGAAGCGACCAAGACGAATTGGCATATACTTAAACAGGGTCACCGGGTTTCCCTCGGCGCATACGACTCACGGTCTGTAAGACCGGAGCCCGAGGACCAACGGCAAATTTCAGGTTTGCGCTTGGGGGCGGAGACGAAACACCAAGGATTTCGACTTGTAAATTAGTTTTTACACCGGTGAAGCACGTTTCGCTTGTGTCCGGTGCGGTTTTTCTATCGCAGGGCAGGAGAGTGCCTTAAATTCGGAGTCCCGGTAGAACCCGGGACTCCGTACGGAGAATTTCCGAGTTACGGCTGAGCCGACTCCACGGGACCCGTCAATTGAGTCTGTGTGGCGCCGGGCGCAGGAGAAGGCGGTTTCACCTCCGTCGGCCCTACAACCACTCCGCCCTTCAACGGCTTCAGGAATCCGCTCTCAGTGGTCAACACAAGCGTCGTACCGCTCTGGAACGAGCCCCGGTACACATCCAGCGCACGCTGAAAGGAGTAAAACTCCCGGGCCTGCGGACTCTGATTGAATGCCTCAGCATAGATTGCCGTAGCTTCCGCATCGGCTTTTCCTTGGATGACCTGCACCTTGCGGTAAGCCTCGGACTCAATCTGCTTCAGCTCACGTTCCTTGTTACCAAGGATCTTGGCCGCTTCACCGGCTCCCTCGGAGCGGAACCGCTCAGCGATCTGCCGACGTTCAGAAATCATTCGCTCGTAGATCTTTCCGCTGACGGCAGGATTGTAGTTGATCCGCTTGAATCGGATATCGAGCAGATCAATGCCGAACTCCCTTAGCTTTTCCCTCGCCTGCTCGGCGACTTCCTTCTCAAGCGCGACGCGTCCATAGCGGATCTGTGGAAGCGTTCCGCTGATTCCACCCGTTCCGGCGATCACTTCATCCTGAACAGGCTTCCGCTCCTTCGTGGTCCGCACCACCTCCACGAGTTCATGCCGAGCGATCACATTGCGGAGTTCGCTCCCAAGGACGTCGTCGAGACGAGACTTCGCGCTGCGCTCGTCACGGAGACGGAGATAATACTGGAGCGGATCGCTGATCCGCCAGCGGCCAAATGCATCCACGACAATATAGAGTTTGTCCTTGGTGGGCATTTCTGCGCTCGGACCATCCCATTCCAGAACTCGCTTATCGATGTATTCCACCTTCTGGACGAAGGGCATCTTGAGATGTAACCCAGCGGTCGTCACCGGCTTGCCGACTGGCTGGCCAAACTGGGTGACGATCACCTGTTTCGTCTCAGGCACGATGTAGAACCCTCCCGCGAGGGCAAAAAACACAAGGAAGATCGCGGCGAGCGCGAGAAGTGTCAGCGACTTTTTCATGGTTTGGCGGGAAGCTTGGCTTGTGAATCGAGCTGGAGGAGCGGGTAGAGCTGCCGGACGGATTCATCGAGAATGACCTTCCTCTCGAACTGTGGCAGGACCTCCGCCATCGTTTCAAAATAGAGACGCTGCCGTGTCACTTCGGGTGCCTTGAGGTATTCAGTCAGCTGGGCGGTAAAGCGCTCCGCATCACCGCGCGCCTCGTTTACACGACGCAGTGCATAACCTTCCGCCTCGCTGATCCGCTGATCCGCCTGACCCGCCG
>CBINJX010000704.1:0-3681 GCA_966251085.1 uncultured Verrucomicrobiales bacterium | reverse complement strand
CTCCATCCGCTCTGTAGCGGACACGGTCTCCTGTCCGGTAGAGCCTTCCCTGCGAGCCTGATTGAAAGAGATCCGCGACGAATACATGGGTATTCAGTTCCGGTTTACTAAGGTACCCGAGCGCCACGCCATCCCCGCCGATGTATAGCTCCCCCGGTACCCCGATCGGTACCAGTTGCTGGTGAGGATCAAGGATGTGAAAACTCGTGTTGGGAATCGGGTTCCCGATGGCCAGTAGATCCGGCGACTCCACTCGCCTCACTGCCGACCAGACTGTTGTCTCCGTCGTGCCGTACACCTTCCAGAGCGAGCCGCAGCGTCGCAGGAGTGCCTCCGCCAGGTCCTCCGCCCATGCTTCACCGCCGCAGAGAATCTTCAATGTGCTGTGTCCCTGCCAGCCCGCGCGAAGCAGCGATCGCCAGGTGGAGGGAGGCGCCTGCAGGATAGTCGGCCTCACATGCTCAAAGAGCTGCCGCAACTCGGCGCCATTGGAGAGCGATGCGTCACCGGCGATAACCACCCTTGCGCCAGCCGCCAGTGGCAGCAGCAGCTCCAGACAGCTCCGCCCGGAGTTGATCGGAGCGATCGCAAGTAGTGTGTCCTGATCCGTGATTTCCGGCTGTTCCTGCAGGGACTCGATCAGGTTCGAAAGGGCGCGATGCGGAATCTGCACTCCCGCCGGATTGCCTCTATGGTCTTCCGTATAGAGCACACACGCGAGATTCTCCGGACCCGCGCAACTCCAGGGTCGCCGCAGCTCCTCGCCTTTCATCTCTTCCCACAGCTCGGCATCGAGATAGATCGTCGGCAATTCCATTCCCGGGCCGGATTCGCCGGTATCTCCCCTGTAGAAGGAGAGATCCCGTGTGGCATCCTGCATGGTGATCAATGCGCGCGGGCGCGCCTCCCGCATGATGTGCTCGAGCTGCCCTTGCGGAGCATCAGGGGAGAGCGGCAGGTATGCAGCTCCCGCCTTCAGGATTCCCAGCAGTGCTACTGCCATCTCCACGGATCGATCGAGACAGACAGCTACGAGATCCTCTGCGCCAATCTCCGAGCCGCTCAGGATCCGCAACAGCTGATCGCTCCGGCGATCGAGCTCCGCATAAGTGATTCGCTCCGCTCCGCATTCAACGGCCACTGCATCGGGGCGGATCGTAACCTGTTGCCGGATGAGTTCATGGACACACGGGCCTGGCGGTAACATCTCCGTGGTGCGCTCGAAATGCGTCTTTTGCCATTCACGTTCGTCTTCGGTCAGCAGCGGCAGCCGTGAAAGATGCTCCTGCGGATTCCTGGCGATACCTGTGAGCAGCGTCTCGAAATGCCCGATGAACCGCTCGATCGTGCGACGTTCGAAGAGGTCAGTCGCATACTCGACCCATCCGCGAAGTTCCTGACCGTGATCACGCAGGTGAAGTATCAAATCGTATTCCGTGCTTCCGCCATGCACTTCGAAAGGGGTGACCTGCAGCCCGGGCGGAGACTGAGGAAGCGGTGCGATGCAGTCGAAGTCGAACAGCAGCTGGAACAACGGGGCAAAGCTCGGGGCGTGCGTCAGCTCCAGTTTTTCGACGAGCTTCTCGAAGGGCAGCTCCTGATGTGCGAGGGCTCCTCTCGTGGTTTTGCGTACCCGTGCGAGTAGCTCCCGGAATGTGGAATCTCCCGACATTCCTGTGCGGAGAGCCAATGTATTCGCAAAAGATCCGATGAGTCCTTCGACCTCTCGGCGGTTCCGGTTTGCCAACGGTGCGCCAATCACAATGTCATCGCATCCCGTGTACCGATGCACGAGCGCCTGAAAGGCCGCGAGTAACGTCATGAAAAGCGTGCAATCTTCACGTTGCCCGATGTCTCGCAGCTTTTCTGCGAGGCTAGGGGGCACACGCACCGGGACCCGTGCTCCCCGGAAGCTTTTGACTGCGGGGCGGATGTGGTCAGCGGGGAGTTCCAGCAGAAGAGGGGCTCCCTCGAGCCGTTTCTTCCAGTAACGGAGTTCCCGGCTGAACAGCCGTCCGCGGACGTGGGTCCGCTGCCACTCGGAAAAGTCTGCATACTGGACCGGAAGCTCGGGTAGCTGGCCTCCCCCGTACAGGTGGAGCAGCTCATCGATGAACAACGCCTGCGAGGAGGCGTCCAGGATGATCTGGTGCGCCGAGAGCACGAGGAGATGATCCTCTTCGCCAAGACGCAGCAGCTTTGTCCTCAGGAGCGGCGCTGCGGCGAGGTCAAAAGCCTTCGCACCTTCATGCTCGGCAAGCCGCATCGCCACCCCTTCGCGCTGCCCTTCGGGCCAATCCGTCAAATCGACCAACGGTATTTCGATCTCGCAAAATGGAAGGACCAACTGCCGCGGTAGCTGGACCCCGCTACGGAAGCAGGTCCGCAGGATCTCGTGGCGGCAGAGCAGAAGATTGAGCGCCTTCCTGAGAGCAACAATATCCAACTTCCCATGCAGGCGGACTCCGAACTGGCGGGTTAGATAGCCACCAGGTTGAAGCTGGTTCAATAACCAGATCCGTTCCTGTGTTAAGGAAAGCGACGCCGGTTCAGTATCTGACCGGCGCGGAATCGGGCTGTGGTTACCAGGGCTGTTCTCTTCTTTCCCGAAGAGAAAACTTCGCTCATCTCCCGGGGAGAAGGCACTACATTCGCACGGAAGGCATGGACTCATAGCAGGGTGGGGGAAACTGGAAAACAGCCGCCGGGCCGTCGTGAGGAAGACGGCGTTTCCCTGGTGAACAGGAGGCCCCCGAGGCTTCCGCACATTCGGCGGAAATCGAGGTCTTCATGAGCTTCCGGCAGCCAATTCGCGGCATTGCAAGAGGCGAACCCAAGGTTCGCAACGGTGGACAGCAGTCTGGACCGGAAAGCCCGCGGTTGCGTGAAGATACAGCATCCCGGCGGCATTGAGACGGTGCAGACTCTAGGAGCGCCGGTGATTGTGGCCGTAGTAGGTGATTACCTACATCGCGCCCAAAATTCCTCTCGGGATGGGAATGACGCTGGGTGGTAACCTTATTTTAACTCCTGTGCTCCCTCTGCCGCAGCGCTGTCCCTGATGAGTAAGATGATGATTGCGAGCAAGATTGAGACGAAGACTGAAAGCCTGTTCGGAAAGACACCGGATTGTCCGATCCACCGGGAGAGGGTGGCGCTGGGTGGTGGGGTGAATACCCTAGACCCGATAGGGTATTCACCGTCTGGAGATGTATGGAAAGCGGTATATCGTCGCCCCCCGATTCTCAACCGATGGAATGCCTTATGGAAAAAATGCGAGAGGATTACTCCAAGGAAACTGTTAACCTATATGCTAACATCATCGAGCCGCGATCTTTTGCCGCGCGTGTGCCGGCCGAGGCTCGAAGAAGTTCGTTGTCTTCCTTGGAGTTGCCGCGGGCGCAGTGGGAACCTGTGATCGGGCAGTTGCCGGATGAGCAGGAGCCGGAGGCGCTTTGTTTCCGTCGGATGTCCGAATTTGCGAAGCGTATCGATGAAAGTGCGGCTAACTCGTCCGTGTGGGTTCGCCTCAACGGAAAGGAGCTTTCCGGGCTCCGTCTCAGCTTCCGGAACCTGCTCCGGCAGCTTCTGGAGGAACTCGACGCCAGTGCCGCCACGCGCTGCCAGGAGTACGCAGCAATCTGTCAGTCCGGGAAGAATGGCGACATCGTTCTCGCCTAC
>CBINJX010000703.1:0-3691 GCA_966251085.1 uncultured Verrucomicrobiales bacterium | reverse complement strand
GGACGCATTACTGGTGCCGCAACGAGCGGTGATGGAACTCCAGGGAATGCATCAAATTGCGGTGGTCGGAGCGGATAACACTGTGAGTGTCCGTTCGGTCACCGTGGGGCCACGTATCGGCTCCATGTGGCTCATTGAAAAGGGGCTCAATCCCGGGGAGCGCGTGGTAGTGGAAGGCGTGCAGAAGGTACGCGAGGGAGTGACGGTCGAAGCGAAACCCTGGACTCCCCCGGCGCCAACCACGGAAGCCGGGTCGGAAACCGCAAAATTATAAGCACACATGGCACGTTTTTTCATTAACCGCCCCATCGTCGCCATCGTGATCGCGGTGCTGATGACGATCATCGGCGCGGTTGCCCTCATTCAGCTCCCGGTCGCGCAATACCCGAGTATTGTTCCGCCGGAGATTCAGATCCAGACGACCTATCCAGGCGCCGATGCACAGACGATCGAGCAATCGGTCGCCACTCCCATCGAGCAGCAGATGAGCGGTGTGGATCAGATGAATTACATGCAGTCGGTCAACGCCAACAACGGCCAGATGACGCTGCGTGTGAACTTCGACGTCGATACCGACCCGAATACTGATCAGATCCTCTCGCAGCTTCGTGTCTCCCAAGCGCAGTCGCAGCTCCCGGCAGATGTGATCACCGCAGGTGTGACGGTGAAGAAAGCGACATCGGCTCCGCTGATGCTGATTGCGCTCTATTCTCCCAAGGGAACCTACGACGGCACCTTTCTCGCCAACTACGCCAACATCAACCTGAACGACCAGCTAACCCGTGTCGCAGGTGTTTCCAATGTGCAGGTGTTCGGCGCTGGCCAGTATGCAATGCGGCTCTGGGTCAAACCCGATCAGCTGGCCAAGCTCGGCCTTACGATCCCGGAGATTACTGCAGCGATTCGTGGCCAGAACACGGTGAACCCCTCCGGCAAGATCGGTGGTGAACCGGCGCCGCCCGGACAGGAATTCACTTACACTGTCCGCGCTCAAGGTCGTCTCCAGACCGAGGAGGAATTTGAGCAGATCGTCATCCGTGCCAATCCGGACGGTTCGCTCGTGCGCCTCAAGGACGTTGCCCGCGCGGAACTCGGCTCCCAGACCTACGAGTTGAAGGGCCGTCTTAACGGTAAGGCGTCCGCAGTTCTCGCAGTGTACCAGCTCCCCGGCTCCAACGCCCTCGATGCCGCCGGAGGCGTCAAAGAGCTGATGAAGGAACTGTCGGCTCGCTTCCCGACGGATATGGAATATGCCGTATCGCTCGATACGACATTGGCTGTTACCAGCGGTGTGAAGAGCATTATCCAGACGTTGGTCGAGGCAGTCGTGCTGGTGATTATCGTGGTCTTCGTCTTCCTCCAGGGATGGCGCGCCACACTGATCCCACTCTGCGCGGTACCGGTGTCACTCATTGGCGCCTTCATTCTCTTCCCGGCTCTTGGCTTCTCCATTAATACCCTGTCGCTTTTCGGACTCGTGCTGGCGATCGGCCTCGTCGTGGATGACGCCATCGTGGTGGTGGAAGCCGTGGAGCATCACATCGAGCACGGACTCTCGCCAAAGGAAGCGACCTTCAAGGCGATGGAGGAGGTGTCGGGACCGGTAATCGGTATCGCCCTGGTCCTCTCGGCCGTATTCGTGCCAACCGCGTTCATTCCGGGAATCACGGGAAAGCTCTATCAACAGTTCGCGGTAACGATTGCCATCTCGGTGCTGATCTCCGCCTTCAACGCGCTGACGTTGAGTCCTGCGCTCTCGGCACTGCTGCTGCGTCCGCGGAAAAAAGTACGCGGACCGCTTGGCTGGTTCTACGACCGGTTCAACCGAGTCTTCGGTGGTCTGACGAACGGCTATGTGAGCCTCTCGCGGCTCGCGATTCGCAAGAGCTTCTTCTCGTTCGTTCTCCTCGTGCTATTCGGAGTCGCCGCTGGATGGTTTGGAGGGAAACTTCCTCCAGGCTTCCTGCCAGAGGAAGATCAGGGCTACGCGTATGTCGGAATGCAGCTGCCTAACGCTGCTTCGCTCCAACGTACCGACGAGGCGGCAGCAAAGGTGGAGAAGATTCTGATGAGCACTCCGGGCGTGAAATACGTCACCAGCGTCATTGGATTCAACCTGCTGAGCACCGTCCAGAACACCTACAGTGCCTTCTTCTTCGTGACACTCGAGGAGTGGGACAAACGGAAGAAGCCCGAGGAGCAGTACAAAGCCATCCAGGCCCACATCAATGGTCAGCTCGCGAGATTACCCGAAGGGATTGCGTTCTCTTTCGCGCCTCCCGCCATTCCAGGCATCGGCACCTCGGGCGGTTTCACATTCATGCTGGAAGATCGCTCCGGACAGGAAGTGGAGTTCCTGGCCAAGAACCTTCAGGTCTTCCTGGATGCCGTACGGAAGCGGCCGGAGATCGCCGGCGTACAAACCGCCTGGATTCCGAATGTGCCGCAGATCTTCGTCGATGTGGATCGCGACAAAGCGCTGAAACAAGGCGTGGAACTCCCACAGCTGTATCAGACGCTTCAGACCTTCATGGGCGGCTACTTCGTGAACTACTTCAACCGGTTTGGCCGTCAGTGGCAGGTGTATCTGCAGGCTGAAGGCGAGTACCGCACGAAAGCGGAAGATCTCGGGCAGTTCTATGTCCGCAACTCCAACAACGACATGGTACCTCTCAGCGCGCTGACCAAGGTCGAGTCGCGAGCAGGTCCGGAATTTACAGTGCGCTACAATCAGTACCGCGCTGCGCAGATCAATGGAAGCGCCGCCCCTGGATACTCCTCGGCGCAAGCGATGCAGGCCTTGGAGGAAGTCTTCGCGCAAACCATGCCGCGTGAAATGGGCTTCGACTACTCCGGCATGTCGTATCAAGAAAAGAAAGCGCAGCAGGGCGTGCCCGCCTGGGTGGTGTTTGCCATGTCGCTGCTGTTCGTCTTCCTCATTCTGGCAGCACTCTACGAGAGCTGGTCCCTCCCCTTCAGCGTGTTGCTAGGCACACCGGTCGCGATCTTCGGCGCATTCGCAGCACTCTGGGCGCGTGACATGCAGAACAATGTCTATGCGCAGATCGGGCTCGTGATGTTGATCGGCCTCGCCGCGAAAAACGCGATCCTGATCGTCGAGTTTGCCAAGCTGGAGTACGAGAAGGGCAAGTCTCTCTTCGATGCCGCGCTGGAAGGCGCCCGCCTCCGCCTGCGCCCGATCCTGATGACGTCCTTCGCGTTCATCCTGGGTTGCGTACCGCTCTGGACTGCACACGGCTCCGGCGCAGTCGCTCGTCAGGTCATGGGAACCACCGTAATCGGCGGAATGCTCGCCGCGACATGTCTAGCGATCTTCCTGATTCCCGTGACGTTCTACGTGGTCGAGCGGCTCGCCGGTCGAGGGAAGGAACAGAAGGGGCCTTCGGAGCCCACGAAGCCATCTGAGGAAGTGGAGTTGACGCACTAGAGCAGGCCTCCCGATCTGGTGGGCTAACCTGGCCGCAAAACCCCGGAGCGATGCCGTTCACGGTGTCCCCGGGGTGGACGCAGCTGGGGACAGCCTACCTGCATGCGGGTGAAGGACGTGGAGAAAGCGCGCATGGAGGATCGCGATGTGCGGTCCCTACACCTCTTCAGGTCTATTCTGGCTCCCGCTCCGCTCCACGGGGCGCTTTTGGAGTGCGGTGGCGAGCTCCGCGAGGCACCGCTT
>CBINJX010000702.1:0-3697 GCA_966251085.1 uncultured Verrucomicrobiales bacterium | reverse complement strand
ATTACTGATTACTGATTACTGATTACTGAGCACTGAGCACTGAGCACTGAGCACTTCCCGCCCGCGGCGCTCCTCACACAATCACGCCTCGTCCAGCCGATATCCAAATCCACGCACCGTGTGGATCTGTTCACCGGCCTTGCCGAGTTTTTCGCGGAGGCGGCGCAGGTGGGTATCCACAGTGCGCGGTTCGATATCGCGCTCCATTCCCCAGACGCTTCCGAGAAGTGCATCGCGGCTCTGGACCCGTCCGCGACGTTCCATCAGGGCGGCGAGGAGTTTGAACTCGATTGCTGTTAGTTCTATGGAACGCTGCTCGATCGTGACCTGATGCCGCTCCAGATCGAGCTGGATGGCGCCTGCCTGTAGATAGCTTTCTTCGGAACTCTGCTGGATGCGACGACGAAGGATTGCCTGGATCCGGAGTACGAGTTCGCGCGGGCTGAACGGCTTCGTAACGTAATCATCGGCCCCCAGCTCAAACGCGAGGATCCGGTCCACTTCGCTCGTCTTTGCCGTGAGGAGGATCACTGGGATTGATGCGGTGTCCTGATCGTTCTTCAGGGATCTGCATACCTCCAGCCCGGTCATTCCCGGCATCATGAGGTCCAGGACGATCAACTCTGGCGCTTCCGCTCGGGCTGCGGTGAGAACCGAGGGGCCATCCATGCTCTTGAGTACCGTGAAGCCAGCACTGGAGAGGTTCATTGCCACGAGGTTGAGCATGTCCACCTCGTCATCCGCGATCAGGATCCGGTGTTTCACAGGGTTATAACGAACAAAACAGAGTCTGTACTGCGCTCTTCTCCCTGCCGGTTGCGAGAAGCACCAAGTCCGGCGGAAGCGATAAGAAGGAGAAAAGGCACGCAGGAGATATCCACGTGCTTGTTACAGATCGGCGGAGGGTGGGTGACCGAAATGTGACATTTCGGTGAAGTTCGAGCCCATCCATCGGAAAGCTGAAATTGAGCGCTCAACTTGATCCTTCCGTGCGAAATCCTCCGGCTGTGTTTTCACACATCTGTAACACACGGCGGCCAGCCAGACGCTAAGCTAGCTGCGTCCCTGTAACGAACACGCACACCATGAAGAAGCTCAGCTATCTCCTCCTCCCGGCCCTTTTCGGCCTCGCTACCACCGCCTCTGCGGAAAAGCTCGTGATCAAGGGCTCAGATACCCTCGGCGCGAAGCTGGTCCCGCAGCTCGCCGAGTCGTTCAAGGCCAAGCACCCCGACACGACCTTCGAGATCGCCGCGGAAGGATCGACAACCGGTATCGCGTCGGTGATCGACAATACCGCCCAGATTGGCATGTCCAGCCGTGAGGCGAAGGCGACGGAGGTCTCGGCCGCCAAGGCTAAAGGTGTGAACCTGAACCCGACCACGGTCGCTTATGACGGCATCGCGGTAATCGTGAACGGAAAGAACCCGATCGCAAACCTGGGCAAGAAGCAGGTGGAGCAGATTTTCACAGGCGATGTCACCGACTGGAGCGCGGTGGGCGGCCAGCCGGGCAAGATCTCTATCTATACCCGCAATACCTCCTCGGGCACCTACAGCGACTTCAAGGAACTCGCGATGAAGAAGCGCGACTATGCCGGCAGTTCGCAGAAGTTGGCAGGCAATGAGCAGATCGCCGCGGAGGTCGCCAAGAACCCCAACGGCATCGGTTATGTCGGCCTCGCTTACACCGACGCTCCTGGAGTGAAGGTGATCTCGATCGACAAGGCAAAGCCGACGGAGGAGGGGATCCGCGGTAAGCAGTATCCCTATGCCCGGCCGACGTTCTATTACACGAGTGGCGAGCCGAAGGGCGTAGCCAAGGATTTCGTGGACTATACGCTTTCGCCTGAAGGACAGAAGATCGCAAAGGGCGTCGGGTTCGTGCCGGTGAAGTAACGGCCCGGGCTGCGATTCAGTTTGGTATTCCTGATGGATGGGGGAAGCTTCGGCTTCCTCCATTTGCTTTGAGGGCGAGGCAAGACAACCTTGCTTGCTTGATCCGGCTCGAGTCTCTAGTCACAGGCTCCGCCGTCTTCGAGCCAATGTTTGTGAACCGCCCATGAGAGTCCGCCTGAAAGATGTCGCAGCCCGAGCCGGGGTTGCGGTGAATACTGCCTCCACGATCCTGAATCGGAGGCCCAATTCCTGGGCCTCAAAGGAGACGGAGGAGCGCGTGTTCAAGGCGGCTGCGGAGCTGGGCTACCGGCCAAACCGCGCTGCGGTGGGGCTGCGGCACGGCAGATGCAATACGATCGCGCTGCTGGTAGCCGACCTGCACAATCCGTACTTCACGACATTTGCGGATCTGCTGGAAGTCGAGGCGGAGCGGCACGGCTATGATGTTTTGATCGAATCTTGGCGCACGGACCTGGAGCGCGAGAAACATTGCCTGGAGTACATCATGGACAGGCAGGTGGACGGAGTGGCGGCGTTCTTCAGCGATGCCGAGACACATCGGTTGTTCCTGGAGCAGCAGTTCCAAATCGGGAGGCCCTTTGTCGGGATGTCATTTACCGGAGGCAAACCGCTCCCGGTCGATAGTGTGCTGGTGGATTTCGCAGGAGGTCTGAAGGAGGCGATCGAGCACCTGTGCTCATTCGGTCACCGCCGTTTTGCATTTCTCTCCGCTCTCGCGGAAGGGCAGGAGAGTGGCAGCCGCCCTGAATTATTTCGCCGGTTGCTGGCGGAAAAGGGAATTTCCACGGAGGATTTCGACTCGGTGCATTGCGATCACTCCATCGAGAGCGCCCGTACGGCGGCGCTGGAGTTGCTGAAGCGCCCGGTAAAGGAGCGCCCGACGGCGCTCATCGCGCTGAACGATCTCTCGGCTATCGGAGCCCTGCGGGCTGCGGTGGAATGTGGAGTGCGAGTTCCGGAGGAGCTTTCGGTAGTGGGGGTGGATGATATTCCGCTGGCGCGGTTCCTGCCGATTGCGCTGTCCACGATTGCGCAGCCACTGGAAGAGATGGCGCGGAAGACAGCGGAGATGCTGATTGAGCGGATCGAAGGGCAAAATCAGCTGGAGCCACGGGAGGCGGTTTTTTCCACGCGGTTTATTCCGCGGGAGAGTACGGGGAAATAGGGGAGAGACTATCAGAGCGGCACTGGTGTCCGGGGCCAGACAGATCCGGAGCTGATCAAAAAGCGACAGATGCGGGTTTTTACCCCATCGATGCGGGTTGAAAGACCATCGATGCACCTTTTTACCGCATCGATGCGCCTTTTCGGTGCATCGATGAGGGTCTCACGGTTCATATGAGGGTTTTCAGTGCATCGATGCGGGTTTTTGGTGCATGGATGCACTTGCGAGGTGCATCGATGCGGTAAAAACCTGCATGGATGCACCTCCTCTGGTTCAGATGAGGGTTTTTAGTGCATCGATGGACCAAAAAGGCGCATCGATGCACTGAAAAGGTGCATCTCAAGCATTCTGACCCGTACGGAAAGCATCTGAAACCGCGTGGATGGTGTGAAAACCCGCATCAAGGACATTCCAAGCGGCACGGGTAATCCCCGGAACCGCCTGCGTTGTGTTCCTTTCCACGTGGAAATCAGGTGAAAGTGCATCGATGACGCGCAGCAGAGTGGAGCATGCGTCCCGCTTGCTCGGAGGGCGCTCCACAGCTCACCGACTCCCGAACACCTGCACCGCGCCCGAGTCCGCCCGGGTGGGAGCGTGCCCTCTGGATTGTACG
>CBINJX010000701.1:0-3699 GCA_966251085.1 uncultured Verrucomicrobiales bacterium | reverse complement strand
CGATACTCCCAACTATTCACTTTCAGAGAAGCAACCAACGAGCGGGCGCGTGAAGGCGGGAAGAATACGCTCAGGTCTGAAATCACGACAACTAACTTGCAGGAAGGCAGCTCTCATCTACCCATCGCAGATATGCCGGCAGACCGGTATCGACACGGAAAGCAACAATCTCGGGAACTTCGTAGGGATGAAGCTCACGGAGACGATCCTCCAACTGGTCGAAATTGTCCCTCACCGTTTTGAACAACACCATCGTTTCTGGGGAAGTTTCCACCTCGCCTTTCCAGCGGTAAATCGACTCTACAGCCGGCAAAATGTTGGCGCAGGCAACCAACCGCTCTTCAACAAGCGTACGGGAGATCCGGCGAGCCTCATCGGCAGTTCCGAATGTGCTGATAACGAGCAAGACGTTCTCGGCCATACTTCAGGTATCCTGCCGGGGCCCGAGAACCTCAAGCGTTCTCATCAGTCGGGCTCCTATGCGGATGCAGTTGCGACAGCATCCGGCGCGACTGCCTGCTGACGGCAGATCCAGCCGCCCCCCAGAACTTCATCATCCCGGTAACACACGGCCGCCTGACCTGGAGTTACAGCCCTTTGGGGAATGTGGAGCCGGACTCGGGCGGTATGGTTGTCCTGCGGATAAATGGTCGCGAGGGCACCCGGATGTGCATAGCGGATCTTCACCGTCGCCTCGAATGGCTCATCGCTCGGAGCATGCCAGATCGTATTATCAATCTCGAACTCCTCCGTGATCAGGTCCTCGGCATCCCCGACAATTACGCTATTCGTGGCCGGATCGATGTCGATTACGTAGCGAGGCTTGGCCGAACCACCCGGCAGGCCTTTGCGCTGACCAATCGTAAACATCTCGATTCCCTCATGGGGCCCGAGATCCACACCCCATTTGTCGCGAATGCGACCAGGATGGAACTCCTTTTCCCCCATGTGACTCTTCAAGAATGCCTTATAATCGTTCCCAGGCACGAAACAGATCTCCTGGCTATCCACTTTGTCGGCAGTCTTCAAGCCGAGCTCTCGAGCAATGGCTCGGATCTCCGGCTTTTCCATTCCTCCGAGCGGACAAATGGCGCGCTGGAGTTGCGCCTGACGAAGACTGAAGAGGAAATAACTCTGATCCTTTCGGGGATCCTTGCCCTTTCGGAGCACGGCGCGATCTGCGTGATGCTCGATAATTGCGTAGTGACCTGTCGCAATGTAATCGGCCCCGATCGCCTTCGCCTTGCCCCACAGGTTTCCGAACTTCACCTTTTCATTGCACATCACGCACGGGTTCGGCGTCCGGCCGGCTTTGTACTCGGCTGTGAAGTAATCAATAACGAGCCGCTCAAAGTTCTCCCCCTCGTCCACAACGTAGTGCGGGATTCCGATAGAATGCGCGACACTGCGGGCATCCGCGATCGCCTGAGGCCCGCAGCATTTGTCCTCTGCACGCGAGATGCAGTCCTGCGGCCAGACTTTCATCGTGACGCCGACCACGTCGTATCCCTGCTGTTTCAGCAGCCATGCGGCCACGGAAGAATCGACGCCACCGCTCATGCCAATGACGACACGGGGACGTTTCGTTGCAGTAGGATCAGTTGAATTAATAGAACTCACGGCCAGAAAAAACGGTTCGCAATCTCCACCCTCACTCCCCTTGGCTCAACCTATTTCTGTAGATGATCCATTCCTGTGCCCTATCCGCAAAGATCAGAGGAGGCGCGTCACCCTCCTGAAGCGCGGGATAAAGCAGCCCCCTACAGGTCAACGTAGGAAGCGCGCAAGATTCTCCTCCTCCCACGCTTTTGCCCGCTTGAACCACCGGAAGCGGCGCTCCAATTCCAAGAACCTCGGATGGTGCACCTTACGACGGCCCTTGTCGTCATACTCATCCGGCACCACCGCATGGAGCATTTCGTGATACACCACGTACTCGACAAACCAGGTCGGTACAAACACCTGATCGAGAAGAGGATGGATTCGAATCATCCGATCCTCCTCCTGAATCGTTCCGAAAACGATGGAATCTTTCGGCCGCTGACGCCGCTTGCGTCCCCACTGGATCACATACCCTTGAAGCTGATTGTCGAAATACCGGGCATTCAGCTTTTCGAAGATCTTCCGCAGATTGAAAAAGCGGCCTTGCTCCGCAAACGCAAACTGCCGCTGTATCGGCAGTTTTAGAGCTGAAATTTTGCGTTTGCGGGCTGCCATGGCGGACTCTCTCGGTTGTTCGCCGAGACGCTAGATTCGCCCGCCCACCCCCTCAAGCGATTAGCTGGAAGGGGGTAAAGATTTGGCCTGTGAGTCCAGAATCTGCTCTAATTTCCGGACCCGGTCCTGAAGCCGGCCGAGCCTGTGCAGCATGGCCACCTGCTCACGCCATTCTTTTGCAGGAACCGCCGGCGATCCCATATAAGTGTTTTTGGCTGAGAGGCTTTTGCTGATTCCACTCTGCGCGCCCACGACGGCCTGATCACCGATCTCCAGGTGTCCAGCTACTCCCACTTGCCCCGCAAGTGTGACATAATTTCCCAGTCGGGTACTGCCGGAAATTCCTACCTGCGAGATGATGATACAATGTTTCCCGACCACCACGTTGTGGGCAATCTGGACGAGATTATCGATCTTTGTCCCCGCTTGGATCCAGGTCCGTCCAAACCGGGCTCGATCGATCGTCGTATTCGCCCCAATCTCCACATCGTCATCGATCTGCACGATTCCAATCTGCGGGATTTTCACGTGGCGGCCCTGAGAAAATTCAAAGCCGAAACCGTCGCTTCCAATCACGACCCCGCTGTGGACGATCACCCGGTTGCCGAGGATGCAGCGGTTTGCCACCGTCACCCTTGGATGCAGCAGGCAATCCGAACCGACCTGAGCGTCATGACCGATGTAGGCGTGCGCTCCAACTACCGTCCGATCACCAATCCGGGCGCCATCTTCGATGACGGCATACGGTTGAATCGATACCCCCTCCCCGAGCGTCACCCCTTTCCCAATCACGGCAGATGGATGCACACTGGGAGCCCAGCGGATCGGAGCCGGCGCAAAGCGCTCGACAATTTTGGAAAATGCGAGCGACGGGTTCTCCACCCGGATAGCTACCGGAGAAATCTCCTCAGCGAAGTCGAGAGGTACCAGAGCCGCAGCCGCCCGACAGGCTTTCAGTTGAGGTAGGTATTTTGCGTTGCCGAAGAACGTAAGGTCACCCTCGCCAGCTTCGGCAATTGCCGCCACTCCCGTGAGCGAGCGGTTTGCATCTGCCCCAGAAGCAAACTGGCCGCCCACCAGGGCGGCCAGTTCTTGAACTGTTAAATGCACAGTTACGATAGGAAGCTTTCGTTAGCGCTTCTTTGCTGGAGTTGCCTTTGCTGGCGCCGCAGCAGCGGGAGCAGCTTCGGAACCCTTGTTCTTGTTCAGGGTCGTAATGACATCATCCGTGAAGTCGTAAGCGTCTTTGGCGTGCAGGATGACCGGAACGCCATTGAGGCTAGGACCGGACTTATCGAGTACGAGATCGTAATTTTCCGCCTTCACGCGGTCGGCAACGATCTTGTTGATCTCTTCAACGATCCCGCCACGCATGCGGACCGACTGCTCCTGAAGCTGCTTCTCACGGGTAGCCTGGAACTCACGTACTTCACGCTCCATCGTCTTCAGTTCCGCAACCTTCTCGTCACGCTGATCGATCTG
>CBINJX010000700.1:0-3710 GCA_966251085.1 uncultured Verrucomicrobiales bacterium | reverse complement strand
TGTACGCTGATCCACCTCCTGTTTCCCCTCGGCCACAGAGACCGACAGCATGTCGCTGCGTCCCCCTGCTCCACGGAGATGGCTCACGCTTTCTCCGCGAATGTAGCTACCACCGAGGTTCAGGTTCAGTGCGGTCGCAGAAGCATCGCGCCCGACGACAGTGGAATTGATCTGCACTCCCAACGTCTCCCGGCTCCAGTTCTGTGCGCAGATATAAGTCACCTTCGCACCAGCACCGAGCCAGAGGTCATTCACGCCACAGGCAAAACCGGGCTTCTCCTCCGCGGACTGGAAATAGTCCACAAAGGTCACCTTACTCATCTCATCAGCGATGATGAGCGTGTGAGGGAAACAGGAACTGCCGTCACCCTGCAGCCAGTGGAAAGCTTCGATCGGCAGATCGATTTCCACACCGCGCGGGATGTAGAGGAAAGTTCCATTGCTCACACGCGCCTGATGCAGCGCAGCAAACTTGCGTCCGCCGAGCTGAGCTTCTTCACGCATGAAGTGCTTGCGGAACAGCTCCTCGTGCTCCGCAGCGGCCTGCGCCAGCGGCTTCCAAATCACGCCTTTCTGGCGCAGCGCGTCACCGTGAATTTCGCGGGAGAGTAACTGGTCATTCGCGAACACCATCCGGCCCGCGTTCTCACGCAGTCCCTGGGAGCGCTGGATGATTTCAGCCTTCGCCACATCCGAAACCGCCTGCGGAGCCTTGAATCGGGAAAGATCGATCGAGGAGACATTCGCAAAACGCCATGCCTCGTCTTTGCGTGTCGGCATCGGGAGCCCTTCGAAGGCTTCCCAAGCCGAAGCGCGGCTCTCTGTGTACCAGGCGGGCTCCGTATGATCTCCCTTGACCGGCTTCACGAGAAGACCGGCGACGGTTTCGTCGGTGGTGGTGTTGTTTTCCAAAACAGCGGTGCTCATTGGCTGCGCGCGATTAACCAACCGAACCTTCCATCTCGAGATCGATCAGCCGCTTCAGCTCAACCGAGTATTCCATCGGGAACTGACGAACGAGATCGTTCACAAAGCCGTTCACGCTCAGGCTCATCGCCTGGCCTTCCGAGAGACCACGCTGCTGCATGTAGAAGATCTGCTCAGCGCTGACCTGGCTCACGCTCGCCTCGTGCTGCACGGCATTGCCAGTGCCACGGACGGTGATCGCCGGATACGTATCCGTGCGGGAATCCGGGTTGATCAGCAGCGCGTCGCACTCGGTGTTGTTCTTGCACCCCTTGAGGTGCTTCGGCACGTGAACGAGTCCACGATAGGTCGCGCGGCCGGTGCCGATGGAGATCGACTTGGAAATGATGTTCGACGTCGTCTCGTCAGCGGCGTGAATCATCTTCGCGCCGGTATCCTGATGCTGCCCGGTATTGGCCAGTGCGATGGAAACCACCTCACCGCGAGCCTTGCGGCCCTTCAGCACCACGCCCGGATACTTCATCGTGAGGCGGGAACCGATGTTGCAGTCGATCCACTTAATCTCGGCTTCCTCGTGGGCGACGCCACGCTTGGTCACGAGATTGAAAACGTTCGAGCTCCAGTTCTGGACCGTCACGTACTGGATCTTCGCGCCCTTCATGGCGACGAGTTCCACCACGGCGGAATGCAGCGTGGAGGTCTCGAATTTCGGCGCCGTGCACCCTTCCATGTACATCACCTCGGAGCCTTCATCAGCAATGATGAGCGTGCGCTCGAACTGCCCGAAGTTCTCCGCGTTGATACGGAAGTAAGCCTGCAGTGGGTGTTTCACCTTCACACCCGGCGGGACGTAGATGAAGGAACCACCGGAGAACACAGCAGAGTTCAGCGCGCTGAACTTGTTGTCACCGGTTGGGATCACCTTGCCGAACCACTTCTTGAAGAGCTCCGGATGCTTGATCAGCCCCTCGGTGGAACCGACGAAAACCACACCCTGGTCCCCAACTGCCTTCTTGATGTTCGAATAGACAGCCTCGGAGTCGAACTGAGCTTCGACACCGGCGAGGAACTTCCGCTCCTGCTCCGGGATACCGAGCCGCTCGAATGTCCGCTTCACGTCCTCAGGCACCTCGTCCCAGGAACGGGTCGGGCGCTGACCGTGTGCGAGGTAGTAGCGGATCTTGTCGAAATTAATCGTCTTCAGATCCTGCGTCGCCCAGGAGGTGGGCATCGCCTTCGACTCGAAAACGTCGAGAGCCTTGTGACGATACTCCCGGATCCAGTCCGGCTCGCCCTTTACGTCGGCGATGTAGTCGATCGTCTGATGTGAAAGACCGTAGCCCGCATCGTACTGATGCTGCTCGGGGTAGTAGAAATCGCCGACGCTGCGGTCGAGCGCGAGTTGATCAATAGTTTCCGTGGACATTTGTTCGCTCCCTGTTTGTGCGACTTAGACGCCGGCTGTTTGCTCCAGCTCGTCCTTGATGAAATCGTAACCGCGCTCTTCGAGTTCGAGCGCCAGCTCGGGGCCGCCAGTGCGGACGATGCGACCACCGACGAGGACGTGAACGACGTCGGGTTGGATGTAGTTAAGCAGACGCTGATAGTGAGTAATGACGAGAATACCGAGGTTCTCTCCGCGCAGGCGATTCACGCCATCGGAGACGATCTTGAGGGCATCGATATCGAGACCTGAATCGGTCTCGTCGAGAATGGCATAGCTCGGTTCGAGCATCGCCATCTGAAGGATCTCATTGCGCTTCTTTTCACCGCCGGAGAAACCTTCGTTTACCGAGCGGGAGGTGAAGCTGCGCGGGATCTCGAGCTGATCCATCTTCTCGTACAGCTTTGCGTAGTACTCCGTGGCTTCCAGCTCTTCGCCCTCGGGCAGACGCGCCTGCAGTGCGGCACGGATGAAGTTCGCATTCGAGACACCGGGGATTTCCACCGGATACTGGAAGGCGAGGAAAAGTCCCTTGCGAGCACGCTCGTCGGACTCCATTCCGAGAATGCTTTCGCCGTCGAGAAGGACGTCACCACCGGTGACCTCGTAATCCGGATGTCCGGCAATGACTTTCGAAAGCGTGCTCTTTCCGGAACCGTTCGGTCCCATGATTGCGTGCACCTTCCCCTTCTCTACTTCGAGACTGAGGCCGCGGAGAATCTCCTGTCCGGCCACGGTGGCGTGCAAATCCTTAATGATGAGTGAGCTCATGCTTTGGCTTTCTTGGTCAGTTTGGGTGAAGGACTTGCGGAGGCGGGGGAGTCCGCCGCACATGCGGGGCAAAACCCGCGGAATGAAACCTGGCGCTGATTGACAATTACGTTCTCGGGAAGCTCCCAGATGTCTTCCGCCCGTTTGCGGGGGCGAATCGGGAGGTCCATCACGGAGCCGCACTTTTCACAAAAGAAGTGCGCGTGCTCCTCGAGGTTCGCGCAGTAGCGCGAAGGCTCGCGATCGTGATGCACATGCTTCACCAGACCGCAGTCGGTGAGCGTTTCGAGGCAGTTGTACACCGTCGCCAGCGAGATCGACGGCATCTTGCCTTTGACCCTCATGAAGACCTCGACCGCCGTAGGATGGTCGCGTTGTCCCATCACCGCGTCGTACACCGCGCGACGTTGCTCCGTCATACGCAGGCCGCGCCCGGCGATCGTCTCGTCGTAGCTTTGATTGTTTGCGGCTGGCTTCATTTGGGCGGACGGAAATATCGTCCCGCCCCAAACCTTATCAAGAACAATTCTAAATAAAGAGAAGGAAGAAGAGAGGAGAGTCAGGATGG
>CBINJX010000699.1:0-3715 GCA_966251085.1 uncultured Verrucomicrobiales bacterium | reverse complement strand
GCGCGTGATGCAGATCCGGGCTGATTTTGAGACTCTGCCGAAATATCGTGCCGAGGCAAAGCGACTACTCGATGAAGCGGAGAAGATCGCCACTCCGGCTCAGAGGAAGGAAGTGGCTTTTTCCCGGATCGCTTTCCTCATGCGCGCCCAGCGGTCCTCAGGACAGCTGGATCGTGAGCAATTGATGAATGCGATGCGCGGGTTCCAGCGGGATTATCCGGAGGATCGTCGTCTGCCGATGCTGATGGTAGAAGTTGCAAAGCTCCTCGATGCGCAGCCCCGGCAGAAACGAGCACTGCTCGCCGATGCTCTGGTGCTTGCTCAGAATGCAGAACTCAAGGCGCGCATCTCCGACGATTTGAAGCGGCTCGATCTGCTGGATCATCGGCTGGAGCTCAGTTTTACCTCCATTCAAGGAGCGCAGTTTGACATGGCGCAGCAGGCTGGAAAGGCGGTGGTCGTGGTCTTCTTTGCCGATTGGTCGCCACCTTCCACAGAGGCCATGGCTAAGGTGAAGCAGGAGTTGGCGAAGCTTCCGGCAGACCGTGTACAGGTCGTCGGAATCAGTCTCGACGATAAGCCGGAGTCCGCGTTGAAAGCTCTGAAGGAACAGGGGGTAAACTGGCCGACGGCTTGTGACGGGAAAGGGTGGGTGGGACCGAAGGTTCGTGGATTCGGAATCAATACGCTGCCAACGGTGTGGCTGGCAGATACACAAGGTCGCCTTCGCTCCCTGAACGCCCTCGACTCGCTAGGCTCGCTGGTCAGGCAGGTGCTGAGCGGGAGGTAAGGAGGAGGGAGGAGTACTCAGTGAGTCAGTGCTCAGTCGGTCAGTCTGGAGTGCAATAGAACCGCTCCCCGCCACAATCGTCCCGCTCCCCGCAAGGCCCACCCCTTGCGGGTGGGAACCCGCCCATCGGCTCCTCGCTCCCGGCACCCGCTCCGGGGTGCCATTGCTTTTGATGCGGGGTCCGGTGGTAGCGCTCGTTCCTCGCGCGACCACCGGCTACCTTCCTGGTATCCCTCCGGGATGGAGTAACTGGGAATCAGACTACCCGTTTTTGCTGAAGCGACTTTTTGCGCTCACATGTGAGCACTGATTACTTCCTCCCCTTACTGAGCCGTTACGACCGGCTCTTTCTGCTGGTTCAACAGCGCTAACGCTTCTCCGACGAGGAACAGGGATCCGGTGATCAGTACCGGTTCGGGGTTGCTCCGGGCGAGCACTAGGGCTTGGGCGAGGCTTTCGGCAGGTGTGCAGCTCAGTTCCGGAGCGGTGTGCCGGATGATCTTGGTCAGTTCTTCGGGCGTCGCAGTGCGCGGACTGCGGATCGGGACGAGGAACACCCGGTCTGCAATTGGCCGCAGGGCGTCCCAGATTCCCGCGAAATCTTTGTCTCCCAAGGAGCCTATCACCACGGTTGCCTTCTCCCCGTCAAACTCCTCATGCCATGTTTCCGCCAAGCGCCGTGCAGCGGCCGGATTATGCGCGCCATCGAGGATAACGTTGTCCTGCACGCGTTGGAAGCGGCCGAGCCATTTCACGTCGCGCAGACCGGTGGCGATTGCTTCCGGAGGAAGATCAGGTACGGCCACGCTGAGAGTGTGCACTGCGAGTGCGGCGTTCCAGCACTGGTGTTTCCCTGCAAGGCCGATCTCCACGCCCTTGAGTGGAGTCACTACGAGGTGTAGCGGGGCCTCGCGATGCATTGCGATGTGACCCAGGATGCCGAGCACTTCGTCGCGCTGCCATGCGGCGACAATGGGAATGCCGGACTTGATAATCCCTGCTTTTTCCAAGGCAATCTCGGGCAGTGTTTCACCAAGGTACTGTTGATGGTCGAGATAGATTGGGGTGATCACCGAGACGATCGGCGTCACAATGTTGGTCGCATCAAGTCGGCCACCCATACCGGTCTCGAGCACCACGTACTCGACCTTCTTGTTCTGGAAATAAGCAAGTGCCAGCGCAGTGGTAATTTCAAAGAAGGTGGGCGCGTGGTCCCAATCCTTTGTGAGATCGCGAATCGCGGTCAGGCCGGAGGCGACCGCGTTCTCGCTGATCATCTCGCCGTTGATCCGGATCCGTTCGCGGAATGAGACAAGGTGAGGCGAGGTGTAAAGCCCCGTCCGCTTACCGGCGGCACGGAGGATGGAATCGATGAAAGCGCAGACGGAGCCCTTTCCGTTAGTCCCCGCAACGTGGATATACTTCAACGCATCCTTGCCTGAGAGCGGGATACCGAGGGCGGCGGTGAGACGCCGCATATTAGTCAGGCCCAGCTTGATGCCGTGCAGTTGCGTGCTGTACAGCCACGCCAGCGCTTCGTCGTAGTTCACACCTTTTCCTTTGGAGCCAGATAACCGATCAGGTTACTCAGCGTCTGCCGCATCTTCTTGCGATGTACGATCATGTCGATCAGACCATGATCCTGGAGGAATTCCGCGGTCTGGAAGCCGGCAGGCAGATCCTGATGTGTCGTTTCGCGGATGACGCGCGGACCGGCAAAACCCACCATCGACTTCGGCTCAGCGATATTAATATCGCCCACAGTTGCAAAGCTCGCGCTCACACCGCCGGTGGTTGGATGGGTGAGGACGGAGATGTAAGGCAGCTTGGCCTGGGCATGCAGTGCCAGGGCACCACAGGTTTTTGCCATCTGCATGAGGCTGAGCACACCTTCATACATGCGGGCGCCGCCGGATGCGGAAAAGATAATGACCGGGAGCCGTTCCCGGGTGCCGAGTTCGATGGTCCGTGTGAGTTTTTCGCCGACAACCGAGCCCATGGTGGCTGCGATGAAATTGAAATCCATCACCGCGATTGCAACTCGCTGCTGATCGATGGTTCCCGTGCCGGTGATGACCGCGTCCTTCAGGCCGGTCTTTCGCTGGTAAGCGCGCAGGCGATCCGTGTAACTCGCCTGGCCGGTGAACTTCAGCACGTCCACCGATGACATGTCGGCGTCGTATTCCTGAAAGCTTCCCTCATCGAGCAGCGTCGCGATGCGCTCATGGCCGCTCTGGGTGAAGTGGTGGTCGCAATGGTGGCAAACGCGGAGATTCTGCTGAAGCTCTAGATTGTGGATGAGTTCACCGCAGCCGGGGCATTTCTGCCAAAGGCCTTCCGGCAGTTCGCGCTTCTTGATTGAGGAAAATACAGGTCGGGAAAAGATGCCCATGAGAGTAAGGGATAGTTAACCGCGTGCCACGGTCAGCACGCGAACGGAGGCGGCACCGGCGGCGCGTAGTACGCGCGCACACTCTTCCACGGTGGAACCCGTGGTAAAAACGTCGTCGATCAGGATGAGGTGCCTGCCGGTCACAGCGCCAGTGTGTCGCACACGGAACGCGCCACGCAAGTTTTCCATGCGTTCGTGGCGATCGAGCCGGGTCTGGGTGGTCGTGTAGCGCGTGCGCTGCAGGCACATTTCCACCGGGACGCCGCTGCGTTTCGAGAGCTGGCGCGCGAGCATCTCCGCCTGATTGAACTCCCGCTCGCGTTGTCGCGCGGAGTGGAGCGGCACGGGGATGAAAGCATGGATGGGATCCTGGAGAAGCCGCTCGTCAGCGAGTCCATGTGCCATCCAGGCTGCAAGCTGATGCCGGAGGTAGAGCTGCCGGTTGTATTTGAATCGGTGAATGAACTCCCGCACCGGGCCGCGGCTGAGAAAGGGTGCCACGGCGCATTCGAAGTGGAATGTGCGGTCTGTGC
>CBINJX010000698.1:0-3722 GCA_966251085.1 uncultured Verrucomicrobiales bacterium | reverse complement strand
CTTTTAATCCGAATCCTATTCGTAATTTTACTCTCCCTCAGTTCTGAGAGAGGAAGATTAGGATTACGATTACGAATAATGTAAGGTCAGGGGGCGACGCAGGCGCACCGACATCACCGTTGTCTCTATCGCCGCGAAATGCGACTGTTCCCGGAGTGCGAGACCTTGCTTCCCTCATCACACAGATCAGCCGGGGACTTATCCGCGAGCAACGGACACGGCGACAGATCATGTTCTACGGGCTGATCGTCGCTCTCGTGATGCTGTTCTTCGGATCGATGTTCTTCCGGTGGCTCCGCGAATACCCCCTGCTCTTCCTGATCTATTGGGGAGCATGCGCATGGATCACTCTTCTTGCGATGCTGCTCGCCATTTTCGATCTGCTCCTGGTCCGGGCTGCGGCAAAACGCGCCCGGCGCAAGCTGGAAGCCGAATATCTGGGAGAAGTCCATCGCGAGACCAGCCATGATCCAGACCCGCCAGGAACTCGAGGCACGTGAACGTGAATGCCTCGCGCCTTATGCTCAGCACAGCGGCGACTCCGCGGGCCGAGAGCACCCGGAGCCAAAGCATCCGTTTCGCACCGCCTACGAACGCGACCGGCAGCGCGTCATTCATTCAAAAGCGTTCCGGCGACTGGAATACAAGACACAGGTCTTTCTGAACGGTACCGGGGACCATCTCCGCACCCGCCTCACGCACACGATCGAGGTCGCTTCGATCTCCCGCACCATCGCCCGGGCTCTGGGCCTGAATGAGGATCTCACGGAGGCAATCGCGCTGGCCCACGATCTCGGTCATTCGCCCTTCGGCCATTCCGGCGAGGAGATGCTCAATGAGCTAATGAAGGGGCACGGCGGCTTCGAGCACAATGAGCAGAGCCTGCGTATCGTGGAACTCATCGAGCAGAAGTACCCGCGCTTCCACGGCCTGAATCTCTCGTGGGAAGTGCGCGAAGGACTGCAGAAACATCGCCGCTTCTACGATCCACCGCCGACAGCAGAAACCACAGAGCAATACCGCAATCCCTCGCTCGAGGCACAGATCGCCAATCTGGCGGACGAGATCACCTACTATTCCCATGATCTCGATGACGGTCTCGATTTTCATCTCATCACACCGGAACAACTCGCCGAACTGGAAGTCTGGCAACATTCCTACGATGAGGTGCACGGGCATTTCCCCGATCTGCACGGACGCGATCTCAACACGTACGTCATCCGCTGCATCATCGACCGGCAGGTGCAGGATGTGATCAACACCAGCGCGGAACTCATCGAGAGCAGCGGTGTACAGAGTGTCGAGGACGTGCGCCGGAATCCGCAGCCGCTCATCCGCTATAGCGATTCATTGCTTTCCTCGAACCGGAAACTGCGTCGGTTTCTCTATCAGAACCTGTATTATCATCCCGAAGTCGCCGAAGCGAACACACGTGCCTGCGGGATGCTGCGGGATGTCTTCAACGCCTATATCGCCAATCCTCTTCTTCTCGGCGAAGCCACCGCGCGGCGGATTGAGACCGACGGATTGTACCGTGCTGTGTGCGACTATCTCTCAGGGATGACGGACCGCTACCTCCTGGAGGAGCATCGGCGCTTGCGGGGAGATGAGAAATCCGAATGACGAATGACGAAATCCGAAAGAAGTCCGAAGGCCTCAATGACGAAAGACTGAACGCGAAGCTGCGCGCATTCGTCATTCGTCATTCGAACTTCGTCATTCCAACTCCCCCCTCAGATACGCCGTCACCATTTGCAGCCGCGTCTCCACGTCGAGGCAATCGAGTGCATGCTGCCGATGCTCGGGATCTCGCAGGAACGTATGCGCGACCACGTCGCTCAGCATCCCGGGATCGTCGATCTTGTTGAGCTGCTCTTCAAATTTCTCCCGCTCCTCCGGTCCGCCGATCGGCGCTTTTGCGCAGGCCTCGCGCAACGCTGCAACCAATGGTCCGACATCGACCGGATCCGCCGGGAGTGAGTTCAACTCCTGGATCTGAGCCACCCGGAACGGGCGCTCCTGCACGAAACCGCGAAACCGCACCCGGGCAAGCCCCTGCAGGACGAGATGTGATGTACCATCCTCACGGCCGACACATACGCGGACCAGTCCGAGCCCCGCGACGTCACAGAAATCCTCCGGACCCTCCGGCTCCTCGATCCCAGGCCGTGGCTGGGCGATGCAGAACATCCGGTCTCGCTCCAGTGCATACGCAAGCATCGCCCGGTAGCGAGGTTCGAAGATATACAGAGGTACCAGTGAGTGAGGAAACAGCAGCGCCCCGGGCAGTACCATGATCGGCGCTTCCATCGGCAGGTTGAGCTTTTGATTCTCGATGCTTTTCACTGTGGGATGGGATCGGAGGGTGGCGCTACTCACTCTGACAACGGGGCACCCATTTTAGAACTACGTTCGCACAGGATTTGCGGATGGCGGCGATTCGTGGATACCTGCGCGGATGCATCAGCCGTCCCTCTCTCCCTTTGAGTTGGTCACCACCGCTCCGGGCATCTGTACCCTGCGGCTGCGAGTGGAGCGGGAAACTTTTCATCCCGGACTCGGCCCGATGGGAGAAGCGGAGCTGCTCCACGTCCGCGGTCAGAGATTGGCGGATCGTGCGAAGCGAGCGGCGCCTGAGATTTTCACCGTATGGGATGTAGGGCTCGGAGCCGCCGCGAATGCGATTGCAACCATCGAGGCGCTTCGTGATTCGATTGCCCGTGTAGAGCTGCACAGCTTTGAGCAGGATCTCTCGGCTGCGGAATTTGCGCTCGGGAATGCAGAGGCACTGGGTTACCTCGTGCCTTATCGGGAGGAGATTGAGCGATTGCTGCAGGATGGCGAAACGGAGATCGGCAGCGTGCGCTGGAAGCTCCACCTCGGAGATTTCGCAAAGCTGGAAAGCATCACGGCCGATGCGGGAATGCCGAATGCGCTGCTCTACGATCCGTATTCTCCAAAGGTGAATCCGAAGCTCTGGTCGCTGGAGCATTTTCGCAGGCTTCGCGAGCGGCTGGAGGGAACGACTGGCTGCACCCTCAGCAGCTACAGCCGATCGAGCGCTGTCCGTGTGACTCTGCTACTTGCGGGGTTCCATGTCGGCTTTGGACCGGCGAGTGGAGAGAAGGATCAGACCACGCTTGCGGCAACCCATGCGGAACTGCTCGATGCACCGCTCGACGAGCGCTGGCTGACACGGGTAAGGCGCTCAACGAAAGGCGCCCCGCTCAGGGAAGGTCGAGCGGGTGGACCAATTGAGCAGACGGACTGGGAGGCGCTGCTGGCGCATCCGCAGTTTGCGGAAATCACCGCACACGGGGCACCTGTGGAGTGCCCCGGTTGAGATGTATTACCCGAAAAGGTCCCCTTCCCTCTTCGGCTCTTTCAGTCCGAGCTTTCGATAGGCGGGTGGCAGCGCGACGCGCCCCTGGGGGGTTCGTTTCAGATACCCCTGCATGATCAGATAAGGCTCATGCACATCCTCCAGCGTGCCCGCGTCTTCACCGATCGCCACTGCTAGCGAGTTGAGACCGACGGGCCCCCCGGCAAACTTGTGTAGCAACGCTTCCAGGATTCGCTTGTCGCCTTCGTCCAAGCCTTCGCGGAACTCCTCCCCATCCCCAACCGCTTCGGTACCAGCCAGTTCATCGTTTCCATGCTGATCGCCCACGCTAAGGGGTGTGCTCCGTGCTTCAACGCAAGCCGGGACTTCCTCCGGAAGA
>CBINJX010000697.1:0-3723 GCA_966251085.1 uncultured Verrucomicrobiales bacterium | reverse complement strand
CTCGGCCACGCCGAATATTTCCACGACCACGTTCGCAGCGAGTCGATGCTCTTCGACGGCGTCGCGCACCCGGATCACGGGCTCCTCCGTCCGGATCTGGCACGCCCCGGCAATGGACTCGAGTTCAAACGCAAGGATGCCGAACGCTTCACTCTAAACCTATGAAATCACAATTCATTGAGGATCAGATCACGGACAAACCATGGGTAAAACCTGCGGAGAAGGCACTGGACAAGGCTGCGGAGGCAACGGTGATGCATCCGCCTCGCAGATTAAAGAACCTGCTGCACGGCTCATGGATGGGGCATCCGTTTCACCCGGCAATCGTCCATCTGCCGATCGGCGCATTCACGATGGCGACGCTGTTTGATATCATGGACGCAGTACGTGGCACAAAGCGGTATGCTGCGGGCGCAGAGAAGGCGGTGGGGGTCGGTCTTCTCACGGCGAGTGTCGCGGCCACTACGGGATTGGCCGAATGGAGCCATACCGATCAGCCCGGCAAACGGGCAGGAGTCCTTCACGCCGCTTTCAACGGTGGTGCCACCCTCTTTTATATCGCCTCGTGGCTGCTTCGTCGCCGGGGACAACAGTCCGCCGCCATGCAGACCGGGATCATGGGATGGCTCCTTCTCATGGCGGGTGGGTGGCTAGGCGGACGCCTCGTCTATAACCACAAGCTCGGCGTAGATCATGCGCAGCGAGAGGGACCGGAGGAATTCACGGCGGTTTTCCCCGAATCTGAACTCCCAGAGAACGAGCCGCACCGTGCGGAGGTGAACGGTGTCCGCGTTCTTGTCGTGAAGCAGAACGGCGAGATCTTTGCGATTGGAGAACGTTGTGCGCACCTTGGCGGACCTCTGGCTGAAGGGAAGCTGGAGAACGGTACCATCCGCTGCCCTTGGCATGGGTCGTGTTTCAGCATCAGGGACGGACATGTCGTCGAAGGTCCCGCCGCTTTTCCGCAGCCACGTTTTGAGACGCGCGTTCGTGACGGGCAGATCGAGGTGCGCCTCGCAACCAAGTCCTGAGCTATGCCCACGATCCTCTCATCCTCGCCGCCCGCGCCTCCCCGCAGGCATGAACCGCCCAGCAACTCAGCGGATCTGGAATCTGCATTGCGGCAGCGCATCCGCGGTGAGGTCCGTTTCACGGAGGGGGATCGGGCGCTCTACTCGACTGACAGTTCCAACTACCGGCAGGTCCCGATCGGTGTGGTCGTTCCTCGGAATATGGAGGACGTCCTGAAAACCGTAGAGATCTGCCGGCAGTTCGGTGCGCCGCTGACCTCGCGCGGCGGTGGCACGAGTCTGGCAGGCCAGTGTTGTAACACTGCGGTAATCCTCGATTTTTCAAAGTATCTACATCGGCTTCTCAATCTGGATGCAACACGCCGGACTGCGACCGTCGAACCAGGGATCGTTCTCGATAACCTGAACCACGCAGCGCAGCAGCATGGGCTCATCTTCGGACCTGACCCCGCTACCCATAGCCACTGCTGTATCGGCGGCATGATCGGGAACAATTCCGGCGGCGTTCACTCCGTCATGTCCCAGTTTCATGGTGGCGGCGCCCGGACGTCGGACAATCTCCTGGAAATGGAGATTCTCACCTTTGACGGTCTCCGGATGCGCGTCGGGAAGACAAGTGTGGAGGAGCTGGAGCAGATCATTCGCGCAGGCGGCCGGCGCGGAGAGATCTATGGACGATTACGGGAACTACGCGACAGATACTCCGACTTGATCCGGGAGCGTTTCCCTAAAATTCCTCGCCGGGCGTCAGGCTATAACCTGGATGAGCTGCTGCCTGAAAACGGCTTCAATGTCGCTCGTGCCCTAGCAGGAAGCGAAGGAACCTGCGTCACCATACTCGGAGCCACGCTGCATCTCATTCCCTCGCCGAAAATTCGGGCGCTCACAGTGATTGCCTATCCGGATATCTATCACGCCGGGGATGATATCCCGCTGGTTCTCGAGCACCGGCCAGTCGGTCTGGAGGGAATCGATAATATCCTGATCGACGCGATGATCGTGAAGAATATCCATCCCCGCTACGTGAAGTTGCTGCCGGATGGTCAGGGGTGGCTCGTCGTCGAATTCGGTGGGGAAACCCGGGAAGAAGCACGAGGCAAAGCGGAGGCGCTCATCCGCGATATCAAAAAGCGCAGCAGCTCCGCTTGCGGCACAAAAATTTTCGACAATCCCGAGGAAGAGGAGCGGATCTGGGAGATACGCGATGCCGGTCTCGGGGCGTCTGCACGCGTTCCCCAGCACCCGGATACATGGGAGGGATGGGAGGATACCGCAGTTCCGCCGGAGAAGATCGGATCCTATCTGCGCGACTTCCGGAAGCTCCTTCAGAAGTACGGCTATGAATGTACCCTTTACGGGCATTTTGGACAGGGTATCGTTCACACCCGAATCGACTTCGGGCTGAAGAACGCCGAAGGAATCCAGAAGTTCCTGGACTTTACCCGTGAAGGTGCCGAACTCGTCGTACGCTACGGCGGTTCGCTCTCCGGCGAACATGGCGATGGCCAGGCGCGAGGAGATCTCCTGGAGATCATGTACGGGCCAGAGCTGGTGGAGGCATTCCGAGAGTTCAAGTCCATCTGGGACCCGGGTTGGATGATGAACCCGGGGAAGATTGTCCTTCCCTACGACCGTGATGAAAACCTGCGGTATGGTGCGGATTACAATCCACCTCAGCCGCAAACTCACTTTCAGTTTCCCGATGATCACGGTTCCTTCCCGTACGCACTCGAGCGCTGTGTAGGCGTTGGGAAATGCCGTCGTGAGGAACACGGCACCATGTGCCCGAGCTACATGGCCACCCGGGAGGAGAAACACAGCACCCGCGGACGCGCGAGGCTTCTCTGGGAATTGCTCAACGGCAGCATTATTGGCCGCAACGGCTGGCGCGATCAGGCGGTTCACGATGCTCTCGATCTCTGCCTCGCCTGTAAGGGGTGTAAATCCGATTGCCCGGTCAATGTGGACATGGCGACCTACAAGGCGGAAGTCCTTTCGCACTACTACAAGGGGCGAATCAGGCCGAGGGCAGCATATGCGATGGGGTTGATCTACTGGTGGGCCCGCATCGCATCTCTAGTTCCAGGTCTGGCAAACTTTATCACACAGAAGAAACCGTTCGCGGGAATGGCGAAACGCTTGGGGGGAATAGCCCCGCAGCGGAAAATACCGGAGTTCGCGAAGGAAACGTTCCGAGAGTGGTTCGCCCGCCGCCCTGCCTCGAATATGGGCCGGCCGCGCGTGATATTGTGGCCGGACACGTTCAATAACTTTTTCTTTCCAGAGACCGCGAAAGCCGCTGTCGAGGTATTGGAGGATGCTGGATTTCAAGTCGCCATTCCACCGCGAATCCTGTGTTGCGGAAGACCACTGTACGATTGGGGCATGCTCGATTTGGCGAAGCGGCAGCTTCGACAAATCCTGAATGTGCTAGGCAGCGAAATCGAGGCCGGAACCCCGGTTATTGGACTGGAACCAAGCTGCACCGCAGTCTTTCGGGATGAGTTGAAAGGGCTCTTTCCGAGAAACGAACAGGCGGAACGACTTCGGCATCAGACCCACACGCTCGCCGAGTTTCTTCTGAAGCATGCCCCCGATTACCAAATCCCGAAACTGCAGAGGCAGGCGGTGCTGCATCGTCACTGCCACCACAAGGCTGTGATGCACGCCACCAGTGAGGAAAACCTGCTCG
>CBINJX010000696.1:0-3724 GCA_966251085.1 uncultured Verrucomicrobiales bacterium | reverse complement strand
AACCTTCGTGGACGAGGGTCAGACCTTCGTCCGCCAGGGTTTTTCCTTCGTCGATCAGGGTTAAACCCTGGCCGGCGAGGGTCAAAGCCTCGCCCGCGAGGGTTTTTTCCTCATCAGATGAAGGTCAAACCCTCGTCGGCGAAGGTTTAACCCTGATCGACGAGGGTCTGAGCCTCGTGGACGAGGCTTTAACCCTGGCGGACGAAGGAAAAACCTTCGCGGATGAGGCTTAGACCCTCATCTCCCGGTTTCCGGGGCTTCCTGTTCATGAACAAAGAAAAAGCGGGTATCCTGAAAGATACCCGCTTGGGTGACTACGGCTGGTTCGCCTGCGTCAAAGATCGGTGCAAGAGCAAGCAAGGCGCGCTCTCCCCACTTTCCGGATGGCTGGCCGCATTTGGCCACCGGAGAGCGCGTCAATTTCAGGAGAAGCCCTCCCGCTGGACGCCGGGGACGGCGTCGATCCCGAGGGCCGCTCCTTTACTTCACTACTCCAGCCCCAGCTTCCGGAACGTGTCGTCCACGTGCGCGAAGTGGATGTCGAGCGAGCAGAGGCGATCGATATCCGCCCGCGAGAGATGCGCTGTGATTTCGGGTTCCGCAGCGAGATTCTCCTGAAGCGGCACATCGCCCTGCCAAGTTTTCATCGCGGCGCGCTGCACAGCCTCGTACGCCGATTTCCGCTCCATCCCCTTGCGGGTGAGCTCGAGGAGGATGCTCTGGCTGTAGTAGAGCCCCTTGGTGAGACGCAGGTTGCGCTCCATGTTTTCGGGATAGACGAGCAACCGGTCCACGAGCTTCTTCGTGAGCACCAGCATGTAGTCCACGAGGATGCTGGAATCCGGCATGATGATCCGCTCCACGGAGGAGTGGGAAATGTCGCGCTCATGCCAAAGCGGCACGTTTTCAAGAGCGGCCATGGCGTTGCCACGGACCACGCGAGCGAGACCGCTGAGCTTCTCCCCGGTGATCGGGTTGCGCTTGTGGGGCATGGCGGAGCTGCCCTTCTGACCAGCGCTGAAGTATTCCTCCACTTCGAGCACTTCGGTCCGCTGAAGATGCCGGAACTCCGTCGCCCAGCGGTCGATGCTGGAGGCGATCAGGGCGAGTGTCGTCTGGAACTCAGCGTGGCGATCACGCTGGACGACCTGTGTGCTGAGTGCAGCTGCCTTTAGCCCGAGGCGGGAACAGACGGCTTCTTCGACGCGCGGGTCGAGATGTGCATGCGTGCCGACGGCGCCACTGAGTTTGCCGACCCGGATCCGAGGCTGGATCTCCTCGAGTCGCTGGAGGGCGCGACCGAATTCATCGTACATCAGCGCCATTTTCAGACCGAAGGTCACCGGCTCCGCATGGATGCCGTGGCTGCGGCCGATCATTGGAGTAAACTTGAACTCCTTCGCGCGGCGGGCAATCACCTCGCGCAGTTCGCGGAGATCCTTCAAAAGAAGATCGGAGGCCTGTGCCATCTGCACAGCGAGAGTCGTGTCGAGCACGTCAGAGGAGGTCAGCCCCTGATGCATCCAGCGTGCGGCTGGTCCTACATAGCTGGCGACGTTCTCCAGGAACGCAATGACGTCGTGATTGGTCCGTTTCTCGATCTCGGCGATCTCCGCCACATCGAAGCGCGCCTTTGCCCGGATCTCCTGGGCATCTTCCTTTGGAATCACGCCGATCTCCGCCATCGCCTCACAGGCGAGCACCTCAATCTCCAGCCAAATCTCGTACTTACGCTGCTCCGTCCACACGGAGTGCATTTCAGGAAGGGTGTATCGGTCAATCACGGGGCGGGAACCTAAACCGCGTTCCGTGAACCACGAGTAAAAAGTTCAGGCGCGCAGATCCCCCTCAAGAGTGGGAGAACTGCGCGCCTGGAAAAACCTCTCCTGCGGGCAAATTGCCGGCTCCGCCGTACCGGAAAAGTGCGTTCGCTTAGTAAATGCGAGCGCGGACCTTGCGGCCGTTCGCATTCAGACGGACGCGACCACTGTCCAGCAGATCGGCTACGGCGGCCACCGTTTCACGGTTGTTCTTGCTGTAGCTGCTGACTGCGAGGATCAGATCGCCGAGGCTCATCTGCGAGGCACGCTCAGTCTTCTTGAGATTCTTTTTCATAAATCAATGTTGGGCTCTTGCGCTCCTCCTAAGCATAGTTGGTGCCAAGAGCGGGGGTGGTAGGGTTTCCTTGGGGATTAGGACGCTGGAGGCTCCTGAAAGGTTCAAAAAATCTGCAACCATCGGAGACACGGATGTCAGCATGCTGACACGACACTTTCATGGATATGCACTAAATTACACCACTCAAGAGGGTGGAACAATGAATGAAGCGCAACTAATCCCCCCGTCCACACTCCGACAGTTTAACTTACCCGACAGACACCTCTATGGGGTAAATCCAGCCATGTCCGTGGGTAGGAGATTACCCCAATGTGGAAATTGCCGGACACAGCCCCTGCTCACCTCGCCTCGAACCTTCCTTTTCGTGGAATACGCGAAAACCGTGTAAAAAATATGCATTGAGCAGTCCTCCCTTGCAGTTACGGACCTCACAGCTAGAAGTCGCCCCGCCTCCAGACGCAGCATTCATCTCAGCGCCTTCAGCTTTTGCGACTTTTATGAGCAACGTCCTTCCCAACCGCCATGTGGAACACGATTGGTGGCAGCACCCGATTCCACCGAATGTCACTTGGAAGGAAGGGCTGTATGTGGAGAGCGCTCAGATTTTCCGGAAACTCCGTTCAAAGCACCATCCTGCCGTTGAGCTTGGCGCTCATGTTTCCTGCTACGCGGGCTGCTCGTTTTCGATCGGCGAGAATGCCACCTGCAAGGTGGGTGATTTTACGTTGCTCAACGGCGCCCTGATCATGGCTGAAGAGCGGATAGAAATTGGCTCGCATGTGCTGATCTCATGGAACGTGGGGATCGCAGATGGCGACTTTCATCCGCTGGAGCCAGCTCAACGCATCCAGGACACCCTCGCGCTCGCTCCTTACTACAAAGACCGCCCAGAGCGCCCCGCGTTGAAGACCGCCCCAGTGATCATCAAGGACAACGTCTGGATTGGCATGAATGCCGTGATTCTCAAGGGGGTCACCATCGGAGAGAATTCGGTGATCGCCGCCGGTGCCGTCATTACGAAGGATGTGCCGCCGAATGTAGTCGTAGCAGGCAATCCGGGCGTTATTGTTAAACAGCTCTAATTACAAAGCAAAACGCGATCCCGATCAGCCGAACACTCGCTCCTCTTTCATGAAAAGGAAAAAGATCATCGCGATGGGCTTCACCGGCCAAATGCCGATCGCAGGCGTGATTTGGCAGCATATTCACTACATCGTCGGGCTACAACGATTGGGACACGAAGTCTATTACGTCGAGGACACGTTAAATCCTTTCTACAACCCAATAACGTTTGATTGGAGCACCGATCTAACCTACGCATCGCGGCTTATCGACAAGCTGGCGCGGGATTATGGATTTGAGGGACGCTGGGGAATTTGTGCGCGCAACACCCCAAATCAAGACACCGCGGGCCTTTCAAAGAGCCAAATAATCGCGCTTTACCGCGAAGCCGACGCAATCCTCAACATCTGTGGATCATTGGAGTTCAACGATGATGTGCTCCAAAATGAGTGCATCCTATATGTAGAGAGTGATCCAGGCATCGAACAAATCCGAGTCGAGGACGGCAATACTGCCACGATTCAATGCCTCCGTCGGCACAAGT
>CBINJX010000695.1:0-3727 GCA_966251085.1 uncultured Verrucomicrobiales bacterium | reverse complement strand
TCGTTCGTCGGCGTGCGGCGGGAGAACCGCTCCAGCATCTACTGGGGACAGTCGAATTTCTCGGACGCACCTTTATCAGCGACAAACGAGCTCTGATCCCCCGCCCTGAGACGGAGCAACTCTGTGAGATGCTTCTCGAGGAATACAAGAATGCGCCCGTCACGGGGAAGGTGCTGGATGTTGGAACCGGCACAGGAGTTATCGCGTTGAGCCTCGCAGCGAGTTGGCCGGAAGCGCAGGTGGAGGCAGTCGATCTTTCCGACGCCGCGCTCTCCCTTGTCCGGGAAAATGCAGAAAAGCTGGGCCTCACTGCGCGTGTACGCATTTATCGCAGCGATCTGCTGGCAGAGACGGAAGGGCAGTATGCATTGATCGTCGCAAATCTTCCGTACATCGCGGCGGGTGAAATTCCGGGGCTCGCTCGCGAGGTGCAGTATGATCCGGTGAGCGCACTAGATGGCGGAACGATTGGAACCGAAATTATCTTTCGCCTCATAACAGAGGCAAAAGCTCACCTACGGGGCCAGTTGGCGCTGGAAATCGGACACGATCAATCCGCTGCGGTGTGCGAGGAGTTGGCACACCACAATTATCAAGACATCCGATCAACGTCCGACTATCAGGGCCGCAACCGATACGTTTTCGCAAAGTATGGATAAAATTCTCGTTCACGGCGGCCATGCGCTGTCCGGCTCCGTCAAAATCAGCGGCTCCAAGAATTCCGCGCTCCCAATTCTTGCCGCTGCCCTTCTTACCAAGGAGCCGGTGATCATTCACCACGTCCCGGATCTGAGCGATATTCACTATATGCTGCAGATCCTGGCAAGTCTCGGGGCGGAGGTGGAGCGGGCGAGTGGCACGGTGACGATCAAGGCGGAGAAGATCAAGACGGTTGCCCCATACGACATCGTGCGAAAAATGCGCGCTTCAGTCTGCGTGCTTGGCCCTCTGCTTGGCCGCGAGAAGGAAGCAACCGTATCCCTCCCTGGTGGATGCGTGATCGGTGACCGCCCAATCGATCTCCATTTGAAAGGTTTTGAAGCGCTCGGCGCGCACCACCGGATCGATGGTGGCGACGTGAAAGTTTTTGCGAGCGAACTGCGTGGGGGTGTCATGAATCTCCGGGGCAAACTCGGCCCCACCGTTCTTGGTACCGACAACGTGATGATGGCAGCCGTCCTCGCTGAAGGCACCACCGTGATCGAAAGCGCCGCAGCCGAGCCCGAGGTAGTTGATCTGGCAAATTTCCTCATCAAAATGGGCGCGAAGATCGAGGGGGCAGGCACCCGTCGTATCATCATCGAAGGTGTAAAGGAATTGCACGGCGCAGAGCACGAGGTCATTCCCGACCGAATTGAGGCCGGAACGTTCCTCGTAGCGGGTGCCATGATAGGTAAAGAAGTCACTCTCAAACGAGTGGCGCCAAGCCACCTCGAGTCAGTCACCAGCGCCCTTTGCGAGTCCGGCTATAAGCTTACTTCCACCGAGGATACCATCACGCTCCACGGAAATGGTGATCCAAAACCGCTGCAGCTCACGACAGAACCGTACCCAGGGTTCCCGACTGATATGCAGGCGCAGTTCTGCGCTATGCTCAGCCGGACCAGCGGAATCAGCGCCATTACAGAGACCATCTTCCCGCAGCGGTTCATGCATGTCTCAGAGCTGAAGCGCATGGGAGCGAGCATCGAGCTGGAAGGCTCCACTGCGGTCATCAAAGGTGTCGATCATCTTGGCGGCGCTCCGGTCATGGCAAGCGATCTACGCGCTTCGGCGGCGCTAGTGCTCGCCGGATTGAAAGCCGAGGGCGTAACGGAGGTGAACCGCGTGTACCATATCGATCGTGGTTACGAGCTGATCGATGAAAAGCTTAACGGCTTGGGCGCTCACATCGAGCGGGTAAAAGCCGGACAGAAGTACTGAGCGGCAGTTGAAGTTAAGAGCCGAGAGAGAGCGGCTTGAAACGTCTGGAACACTGATTCTCTTTCCAAGCGGGGCGCATCTTCAAGGTGCGCCCCGTTTGAATTTTGAGACATGAGCAAAGAAAAAGGGACGCAGATTTCTCTGCGTCCCTTTTTGCATCCACAGCCTTCAAGGCTGCGGAAATAAGGATTAAAGCCTCTCAGCGGGCTCTGCCGTAACCGTCGTCGTGTTGGGCCCCTTTTGAGCGGAGCCTTCCTCGTGCTTACCACTTTCTGCGGAGCGCTCAGGAAGCTGTTGCTGTCCGCCACCACCGAAGAGACGGGAGAAGATCCGGCGAGGTGCGCTGCGGCCGCTTTCTTCCTCCATCAGCTCGGTGTGAGCTTCGGACTTGGCAGTTTCCCAAGCGGGTGCGAAGCCAGGCACCTGAACGAGCATCTTCTTCTCGGCCCGGGCATAAACCTCCAAGTCGCGAGAGAGCTTGCGGTCAGGAAGTTCGTTCAGTGCGTTAACTTTGATCCGGAGCCCTTCATTCTCCTTACGAAGATTCTCCTGCTCGGCCTTGATCTTCTTCATCGTCTCTGCCTCGATCTCGAGCTTGTCGGAGAGGTGACGACGGAAGCGGCCAAGTTCGCCCTTGAGCCGGATGTAGTTGTACATAGCAAGGACCGTAAAGAGCAGGCCCAGCGCAAGGCCCCAGGTAAACGGGTGGCTTAGGATTTCTTGGGTATTCACAGGATGGGTGTGGGTTAGGCGATGAGTTGCTGGACGTCGGACGAGGAACTTCCCCCCTCGTACCGGATTACCTCGTTCTTCTCGTTCAGAAGAATGACACGGGGGCGATGCTCCACTGCTTCCTCCGGGGAAAAGAGGCCGAAGTTCATGATGGTGAGCCGGTCACCAATCTTACCGAGATGTGCCGTGGCGCCATTCAGTTGGATTTGCCCCGTGCCACGTTCTCCGATGATTACATAGGTCTCGAACCGTTCACCGTTTGCCATGTTGCTTACGAGAATTCGCTCGTAAGGGAGGATGCCGACGCGCTCCGCAAGATCGGCGGAGATAGTCATGCTTCCCTCGTAGTGGAGGCTCGCCGCGGTCACCGTTGCCCGGTGGATCTTCGATTTCAGCAGAGTCAGGTGCATGAGCAGGCCGGTGACGATGCCGAGGAAACGCTAAAATGCAAGGCTTCGGATGCCTGCAGGTTACAAAATGAAAATGAACGACCGCCAACGCGATGAGCGAAGCCGGTCTTTCTCAGTTCCTGAAGGCAGCCTCATTCAGTCCCTCAATCCTGGAATACGTGCGTAGCCCAGGAAGTCAGCCTTGGCCCCACCGGAGTTCTTCTTGTCCGCAGCCGGCATCTTGAAATCGAAGACACTGACCCCGCAAAGGGACTTATTGTCAAAGGTCCGGCCGTCGCTGGAACCCCACATCACATGCTGAGCACGTTTTCGCTGCACCCCAAGGTAGATCATGGTGTGAGTCACGGGCGGATCACGATCAACCTCGTAAGTACCGTTCCAGAATAGCAGGTCTCCCGGAAGCAGGTCTCCAAACTCGAATGAATCAGCTTTGTGGCTCACTACAGCAAAAAACTTCCCGTTCTTGCGAGCCCATACATATTGTCCACTTGCATCGCGCGGCACACTATCGAAGCCCTGCTTCTTCAGGAGGTAATGAATGGCCCCCGAGCAATCCATTCCTCCGTTGGCAGGATCTGCTGAGCCAAAGGTATAGGTCAGTTTCTCCCCCGTGAGATCGAGTGCTGCCCGGATGAGATTCTTCACCCGATCTGGCTGCTCAT
>CBINJX010000694.1:0-3728 GCA_966251085.1 uncultured Verrucomicrobiales bacterium | reverse complement strand
GCGGACCATTCGTCTCGATTGTGAACGTCTGGTTGCGCCCGTCCAAGGTACCCGTCGGCACATTGCTATTTCCCTGCTGGAGCGCGGTACTTACCTCATCAAAACCGAGACCTCTTGCAGCGAGGGCGAGTGGATTCACTTGCACTCGTACCGCGTACTTCTGGGAGCCATAGACGTTCACCTGAGCCACCCCGGGAACAGTCGATATGCGCTGCGCCATCAAGGTTTGCGCGTATTCATCCACTTTCGAGAGCGGCAACGTCTGCGAAGCCAGCACCAGGTACAGGATCGGTGACTCTGCCGGGTTCACCTTTCGAAACGACGGCGGGCTCGGCATCTCGGGCGGCAATCTCCGCAACGCGGAGGAAATCGCAGACTGCACATCGAGCGCGGCATCATCGATGTTCCGGCTCAGATTGAACTGGATGGTGATGTTTGTACTGCTGAGAGAACTCGATGAGGTCATCGAGTCGATACCCGCAATCGTGGAAAACTCCTTCTCCAATGGCGTTGCTACCGCTGAAGCCATTGTCTCCGGACTCGCTCCCGGGAGACTGGCCGAGACGGACAGCGTGGGGAAATCGACATTCGGCAGATCGCTTACCGGCAACCGATCGTATGCGAGCAAGCCAAAGCCCAGGATGCCCAGCATGACGAGCGTCGTCATCACTGGCCGCCGGATGCAGAGTTCAGGAACGTTCATTCCAGTAAAGCGGTGGAAAGTGGAAAGTAAGAATTACGACGTGGTGAGTTTGCCCATTCCCTTGCCCGGTTCCGCCGGAATCGGCGCGGCCAACGAGGTCCGCACTTCCACCCGGGCGCCCGGAGTAAGGCGGCTTTGCCCATCGATCACGACCCGTTCGCCGGGCTGAACTCCTTTTGCGATGACGGCATCGTCACCCAGGGTTCGCACCAGTTCCACCTGTCGCACTTCCACGGTCTGGTCCGGTTTGATCACGAAAACGTGATTTCCCTTCTGGCCCGACTGGACCGCCCTTGAAGGAGCGACAAGCGCTCCACTTTCTACGCGGAGCTGCAACTCCACATTCACGAACTGTCCCGGCCAAAGCTCGAGGTCCGAATTCTCGAAGACTCCCTTCAGCTCAATCGTACCGCTCGTCGCCTTCACCGCATTGTCTACGAAGCTCAGTGATCCCGCTGCTGTCCGGTTCACCAGGCCATCTGGAGTCGCCCGTACAGCCGCTCTTCCGGAACTGGAAGCTTCCCGGACTTCCCTGAGATAGCGCTCGGCAACAGCAAAGGAAACCTCGATGGGCTGGATCTGGTTGAGGACGACGAGATCCGTTTCGTTCGCCCGGACCACATTGCCAGGATGTGCAAGATATCTCCCCGCACGTCCGCTGATCGGCGCTCTCACCGCCGTATATTCCAGCTGGAGTTCAGCGTTTCGCACCGCAGCTTCGGCAGCCGCTACTGCGGCCTGTGCGGAAGTCGCGCCCGTGCGGAGCTGGTCCACCTGCTCTCGCGCCACAGTGCCGGTGCGCCCAAGTTCTGTATAGCGGCGTGCCTGCTGAGCCGCATTCTTCTCCTCGGCGCCAGCCTGCGCGAGTGCGGCACGCGCCTGGTCCAGCGCTGCCTGAAAAGGCCGTTTGTCGATCGTGAAAAGAAGATCCCCCTTTTCCACGCTCTGCCCCTCCTCGAAATGTACCTCTGCAATTTGCCCGGTGACTTGTGCCTTTACAGCGACGGTTGCCTTGGGATTCACCTGCCCGATCGCACGCACGACGACAGGCATATCCTTCGTCTGTACTTCCGCCGCGAGCACTGGAACCTTTATATTCCGTGGAGGCCCACCTTTCCCTTTCCCTTCAGCCTCAGTTTTCTGGCAAGCCGACACCGCGATACCGGCACTTAGACCAATGACTCCAAGGAGGAGTCGCCTGAATGGGTTATTCATGGGAGGTATTTCTAAGAAAAGCTAGTGTGAGGACGCTGCCTCACGATTCCGTGACTTCCTGCCCGTATCACTCGGCACATCCTGATCCTCCGGACTACTGGAGAAGACGGCGCGGAGCAGTTTCATCGCTTGTACCACTTGTCCATTTTCCTGATCCGACAGGGCCGCGACTCTGGATGCGAGCATCTGAACCGCTGAATCCATGGCGACGCCATACTTCCTTTCGCCAGCCGCGGTCAGGACCAGAATCATCCGCCGCCGATCCTCGGGGTCTGTCTTGCGCGAGACCATCTTACTGGAGACCAAGGCGTCGATGAGCTTCGAGGCGGCTGGGAGTGAAAGCCCAAGATGCTCCGCCACGTCCGTCAACATCGCGCCACGATTGCGCCCCAGAAACGCAAGCGTGCGAAACTGGGGCAACGAAAAATCCGGAAAACGCGAGCGCCGGATCTCTGCACGAATGACACGCAATACCAAGGGAAGTGTCTCCAGGACCTCTCGTGCTGAATGTTCGGGATCGGCTTTCATCAGTTGCGTTTTGCAATAGTTAACCGTGGAAACCATTTCCGCAAGCAACCCTTAGGCTCTCTAATTTTCTCCCCGATGGCTCGCTTTCCGCGAATGTCCGATGAACTCGGAATAAACGTGGAGCAGTTGTCGCCTGTGAATGTATTATCCTGCCATGCGTTCCCCCGCGCTCCGGTCCCGCTTTCCGATCTCCCTTTTCCACACTCCCAGCGCGGTTTATCAGGAAATATTCTACACCGTCCTACGTGCGGGTCATCTAGTGGGAGGAGCGGATCACCATATCAAACGCGACCATTTTCCGGGACACGAACTGATCCTTTGCCTGCGCGGGAGCGGTTTTGTCCGAGTAAACGGGCAAACGCATTCTGTCGGTCCAGGCGAATTCGTCTGGATCAACTGTCATCAACCACACGAGCACGGCGCGATGAAGAGCGACCCGTGGGAGGTTTACTGGATCCGAATCGAGGGTCCCCGTCTTGGCCGCTTATGTGAAATCCTATCCGTAACGAATGCGCCCGTGTTCCCCGGATTTGATTTCGGTACAGCCGAATTACTCTATCGGCAGATCTTTGCATCGGTGCAAAGCAACGCCCCTGAATCAGCCGCACAGATCCACTCAGCAGTGGCGCAGCTGATCGCGCTCACCTTTGTCGCCCGTCGCGAGCGCCCCAGTTCCGAGATTCCTCCAGTTCTCGGGAAGGCCGTGGAGCGAATGAAACTCTTCTATTTTGAACGGCATACCGTGGACGATCTTGCAGCGCTCTGCGGAATGAGCGCCTCCCATTTCAGCCGCGTGTTCAAAGCCGCGTTTGGCACCAGCCCAATCGATTGGCTTCGCCGGGAACGGATGAACCAGGCAAAACGCCGCCTCATCGAAACGAACGACCCAATCAAACAGATCGCAGAGCAGGTTGGTTACAACGATCGGTTCTTCTTCAGTAAAGATTTCAAACAGATCACCGGCCTGACTCCAAAGCAGTATCGTGAATCTGAGGGGCGTGATTCGGAGGAAGCCGAAAATTAAAAGGCGGGGACCCCAATAGGAGCACCCGCCGGTAGATCGAATCTCAGAGCCAGCAATTACCAGGCAATCTCCTGGATGCGGCGCGCAACTTCCTCCGCATTCGCACGGGAGTTGAAGGCACTGATCCGGAAATATCCCTCCCCGGCAGAACCAAAGCCGCTACCAGGCGTGATCACCACATTTGCCTCATTGAGCATACGGTCGAACATCTCCCACGAGGAAATGCCGTTCGGTGTCTGTACCCAGATATACGGCGCA
>CBINJX010000693.1:0-3729 GCA_966251085.1 uncultured Verrucomicrobiales bacterium | reverse complement strand
TGCGCGTCCACCTTGGAAAAGGCACGCGCGGCGGAAAGGAGACCCTACCGGGTGATTTGACGCGCGATAGCGATTTACCTTCTCCACCTCCTTCACCCGCTCGCGGGTCGGTTGCTCCTCTGAAAGTGAGTAGTTGAGAGTATCGAGTTGAGAGCCTCGCCTCGGCGGATCGAATCGGGTGAGGCAGGCAATGCTGGGGCTGTTTACTGACTTCTGAGCACTGAGCACTGAGTACTTTCTTCCCGCCTTCACGCACCCCGCTCATTGGTTACCCTCAACCCTCAACTCTAAACCGCCTTTTTCAGGCTGATATCCTGGCCTACCCGCGCAGAGGCGTATCCTCCTGCTTCCTCCCCAGAATTTTCGAGAAAAGCGCCTTGAGCCCCATGCCCACGGCAATCACCCCGATGATCGCGAACTTCTTGAACGCGAGCACGGCGCCGAGCAGCATTTTGAGGAAACCGCCCTTGGTCAGCACGCCACCGGCCACGAGTGCCGCGAGGCCATAACTGGCGATCTTGTCAGTGGCGGGGTTGAAATCGGCATAGCGATGTCCCTCCTGGAACTCGACCATGGAGAGAATGGATGGGGTCGCTTTCTCGATCTCAGCGAGCTGGCCCATACCGGAGACGGCATTGAGGACGAGCACACCACGGCGGCCGAGTACGCGGATGCCGTAGTTCAGCGTGTTCTCATCGCCTCCGTCGAACTTGAGCTCCTTGGCCCAATACAATTTGTGCGCTTCCTTGTCGTAGCGAGGCTGGGCAGCCCAGCCGACGAGTTCGACGGTGCCGTATCCTTCCTTCTGGCGCAGCTTGTTCGCCTCGCGCGTGGCGGTCTGCATATCTTTCAGAAGCTCGTCATACTTGATGCTCGCAGCTTCATCATCCTTCACATAACCGTCCTCGTCGTAGGTGATGATCACACCCCAGCTGTTCGACTCGAGGAGACCGGTCGCCGCGGGCACCAGCATTCCAAGGGTGCTTTCGCGCCCCGGAGGGTTGCCCCAGATAGCTGTCAGGACCGTGTCGGTGTCCTTCGGTCCGAGATAACGGAACTCGGCGGGGACGTTGATCTTTGCAAGACCGTCCTTCAGGGAGATTTCGCCCTGCTGGTAGTTGAGGCTATCAACAATCTTCTTCGCCGCGGCCAGGCCGGCAGACATCTGCTCCTCAGCAGTATCCTGGGCACAAAGAGGAGTGGAAACACTGCAGACCAGAAGCGCCGCAGCGAACAATGCACGTAACATTTCGAGATTGGGTATGAGTGGAGATTGGAGCGAACGCGGCTCCGCCACGCTCACCCGTCCAGAAGAAGCAAGCTAACCGCCCACCGCTGAACGCGGCGCAGCATGCCCGGAAATGTCGTATGCGCAAGTCGCAATCTTTTTGGAGGTTGTGCGTTGGGTGCTGAGGAACGTGCGCCGACCGGACCGGGATGGCCTCTATCCATTTTACGCGCAGATAACCGGGGCGCATTTGGAGTGCGGTGGCGAGTTTTACGAGGCACCGCTTTGGAGGAATAGCGACGCTCCCGCGCAGAGAAGATGTGCCTTACCTCACCCGTCTCACTCGTACAGAAGCGGGAGGTATGAGCAGCGTGTCATCGCCGAGATGAGCGCCATCGAACCGCCGGTCACCCACGAAGTTCTTTCTCACTCAGATCCACATGTATGCTCCGCAGGCACACCACTCTCCCTCCAAAGCGGTGCCTCGTCCCGCAGGCGCGGGACCACCGTACTCCATATGCGCCCCGTTCATTGACGCCTGATAGCTTCAGATTGCGATCCACCACGCCCACTTGCTCCAACTCCGTCACGTGCCAAACCGAACAACCGACTTCTGAGCACTGAGCACTCCCCCCTCCTCTTGTGTTTTTTGTGCCTCTTCGTGGCCCACAAAAAATGCACCGGAGCGCCGGTGGCACTCCGATGCACTGCACAAATCGGGGTGGTACAAGGAACGGATCCGACCGGTTACTTCGCCATGATCACTTCATCCACCACGTGGATGACGCCGTTGCTGGCGGGCACATCGGCCTTGGTCACAGTGGCATTCTCGACCTTCACTTTGCCGCCATCGGCCTTCACATCCAGCTTGGCGCCTCCTACTGCGGGGACTTCGCCTGTCTTCACTTCATTGCTCGTGACCTTGCCGGAGACGACATGGTTTTTGAGCAACTCGGCGAGCTTCTCCTTGTTCTCGGGTTTGAGCAGCTCGTTCAGCTTCTCCTGTGGAATTTTCTTAAACGCCTCATCGGTAGGCGCGAAGACGGTGTACGGCCCCTTGCCCTTCAGCGTTTCTGTCAGGCCGGCTGCATCAATGGCCTTAGCCAGAGTGTCGTGCATGCCGGTGGACTTGGCGGTCGATACGATGTCTTCAGCTGCCATTCCGATCGTGGCGGATGCGGCGAGGGTTGCGAGTAGGACAGTCAGTTTTTTCATACGATGTATGTGTCTGTTGTTTCCTTTACCGCGCTTCGAATTGTCCGGCTTCTACCGGAACTGACTCGGAGTTGGTTCGCGGTTTCAGGGACGTTACGACATCACTCGCAACCCGGATGCGCTCAATCCGTCGGGATCCCGGGCACATTGAGGGAGCACCCATTATCGCTCGCCTTCAGCCCCAGCAGAAATGGTCCCGCCCTATTCACCCACTGCTCGGCTCGGGGATAATGCCCGGCGGCAGAACCGAAAGCGGAACGGAGCATGTCGGTGTCGATCACTCCGGGGTTGAGCGCCACTGCGGCAAGCCCATCCGGCAACTCCTGTGACAGCGCCTGCGTGAGTCCTTCAATCGCCCATTTGCTCGCGCAGTAAGGAGCCACTTCCGGCGAGGTGCTGCGTCCCCAGCCGGAGGAGAAGTTCACAATCACACCCCTGCCCCGCGCGATCATTACGGGCAGGAAATGGCGAATCACATTAGCCGTGCCTTTCACATTCACGTCCATCACCCGGTCGAAATCTTTCGCGCTGACCTCCCATAGCGGCGCGTTGGGGGCAATGACGGAGGCGTTGTTGATCAGAAGATCCGGGGCATCGTTCGCTGCAAGCACAGCCTTTGCCCAATGCTCCACCTGCGCATCATCGCTTACATCGACAACATCAAAATCATGCGCCGCACCGTACTCCCGGCGCATCGCATCGATCATCTCCCCCGACCGACCGCAGCCGATCACGGTAGCGCCATGATGGATGAAGAAAGTGGCCATCGCACGACCGAGACCACGCGTGCACCCGGTAAGAAGGATCGTTCTGCCTTCGGCTTGCTTACTCATGGATAAAGCGTTTCGAGGAGATGCGGAGATGTCGAGCCTGGCTCAAACATGTTCGCTGCGATGCACACTGAACCCCTGTCGCGACAGGGCACGGAGCAGCTGGCGCTGATGGTTGCGATCGCGAGTTTCCACGGTGCAGACAGCGTGTACTTTGGAAACATCCGGTCCACTGAAAGAGCGCTCGTGCACGATATCGGTCACACTGGCGCCCACCTCAGCAATGACTTGCGCGAGCTTCACCAAACCGCCGGGCCGATCGCTGATCACCGCCGTGAACCGGCACCGCCGTCCGTCGGCCACCAACCCCTTTTCGATGACGCGGCTGAGGATCAGCGGATCGATGTTTCCGCCGCAGAGGCACAGGACCACTTTCTTTCCGGCAAGCTCCGGGAGTTTGCCGGAGAGCATCGCTGCCAGCACGGATGCCGCTGCGCCTTCCACCACATCCTTCTG
>CBINJX010000692.1:0-3730 GCA_966251085.1 uncultured Verrucomicrobiales bacterium | reverse complement strand
GCGTTCATGGCCCGGCTCCGCATCCCGGGTGGTGCACTGAAGAGTTATCAGCTTCGCGAGATCGCCAAGGTCGCCCAGCAGTTGACCACGGGCTACGTGCAGATCACCACCCGTGCAAACCTCCAGATCCGGTTGATTCAGCCAAAAGACGCTCCCGAGGTCCTCCGGCGCATTCAGTCAGTAGGACTGCATACGCGAGGTGCGGGTGCGGATAACATCCGCAATATCACGGCAAACCCCACTGCCGGCGTTGATCCACACGAGTTGATCGACGTGATGCCGCTCTGCGAGGAACTGGCGCAGATCATCATCAACGATCGCTCGTTCTATGACATGCCGCGCAAGTTCAACATCGCCTACGACGGCGGCGGATTGATTGGCACCGTGGAGGACACGAACGATATCGGAGCGAAGGCCGTGCGAGTGACGGAAGGTGCAGCAATACTAGGTGTGGAGCCGGGCATCTACTTCCGCATCGCACTCGGAGGAGCGACCGGCCATAAGGCTTTCGCCAGCGATCTTGGGGTGCTCGTGAAGCCATCCGACCTGAACAAGGTGATCGTGGCGCTCGTAAAGGTCTTCATTGAGAACGGCAATCGTACGGACCGGAAGAAAGCACGCCTCAAGCATCTGCTGGAGAAATGGACGCTCTCCCAGTACTTGGAAGAAACCGAGAAACTGCTGGGATATCAGCTCCCGCGTGTCCCGGCCGACGCCACTGCCATCGAATATCCCGGTCAGGATCTCCCCCACTCTCATGTGGGCGTCTATCGTCAGAAGCAAATGGGTCTGAACTACATCGGCGCAACCCTGCCGGTCGGCCAGATCACGCCCAAGCAGATGACACGGATCGCAGAGATCGCGGATCTCTACGGATCAGGGGATATCCGTCTCACGGTCTGGCAGAACCTGATCATTCCCAACGTGGCCGACGCGTATGTGGAAACGGTAAAGAAAGCGCTCCGCAAACTCGGCTTCGCCACCGAGCAATCAAACATCCGCGGAGGGCTCATCGCCTGCACGGGCAATGCCTATTGCAAGTTCGCACAGGCAAACACGAAGGCTCACGCGCTGGAACTCGCCACCTACCTGGAGAAGAAGCTGACACTCGATCAGCCGATCAACATTCACCTCACCGGTTGCCCGAACTCCTGTGCTCAGCACTACATGGGCGACATCGGCCTGCTAGGCACGAAGACGAAACTCGGCGGCGAAAGCATGGAAGCCTATCACGTCTTCGTGGGCGGCGGCTTTGGGAAACATCAGGCGGTCGGCAGACAGGTTTTTACCGGCGTCCTTTTCGGAGACCTGCCACTGACGCTGGAAAAGATGCTGCGCGGCTACCTGCGCAATCGACTCGAGGACGAGAGCTTCCAAGCCTTCACCCAGCGGCACGATCTCAACACGCTGCAGGCGATTTTCAGCAACGAGGAATAGAACCCAGATCCCGATGGAAGCTGTAGCCGATCAATCCCCTCGAACGCTCATCGATGAGCTGCTGGAGGAACAGCAGCGGCTCACGGCTGTCGAGCGTTTCGCACGGAAACACGAGTACGGCGAGATCCCCGCGCAGGCGCGGTATTATCGTGCCCTGCTGCCGGCAGCACCGCCAGCACCCGGCGAACAGTACGCTTTCGCGGTCGATCTCGATGTCTGCACGGGCTGCAAAGCCTGCGTGAGCGCGTGCCATTCGCTGAACGGGCTCGATGATGAGGAGACCTGGCGCGACATCGGGCTCCTCGTCGGCGGCACGGTCGAGCAGCCGTATCAGCAGACCGTCACCACTGCCTGCCATCATTGCGTCGATCCCGCGTGTGCTGCGGGATGCCCGGTGCTCGCCTACGACAAGGACGAGGCCACGGGCATCGTGCGCCACCTCGATGATCAATGCATCGGTTGTCAGTACTGCGTTTTGAAGTGCCCGTACGATGTACCGAAGTATTCCGAAAAGCGCGGCATCGTACGGAAATGCGACATGTGCTACAGCCGTCTCACGGCTGGTGAAGCGCCCGCATGCGTGCAGGCGTGTCCGAACGGAGCGATCACGATCCGCGTCGTGTCGAAGGACGACGTTCGCACGAACGCAACTAGCGAGACGAGACTGGTTCCCGGCGCGTTCTCATCCGACTACACGCAGCCAACGACTGAATACCGGAGCCGCCGCAGGCTTCCGGAAAATGCGCGCCCGGCAAACCTCTCTCATCTCCGCCTGGAGCACGCTCATTGGCCGCTGATCTGGATGCTACTCCTGACGCAGGCCGGCGCCGGAATTTTTATCTCCCTGGCTGTACTCGGTTTCGGTTCTCCCGGGTTGCTTGCCGCTGCGGCGACTCCCCTTTCACTTACAGCCTTCGCGGCCCTCAATGTTGGACTGCTTGTCAGCGTGCTGCACCTTGGCCGTCCACTCGGCGCATGGCGCGCATTTCTCGGCCTGCGCCGATCGTGGATGAGTCGTGAGATCATCGGCTTCGGTATGTTTGCCAAAGCGGCTGCCGCGCTCGTGCTCGCTGCCCTCTGGCCATTTCTCACTCGCCTCATCCCGGCACTCGCAGCCGTGGAGCAAATTGTCGATCCGGGTGCGTGGGTCCTGGCACTCGCTTCTGTCACGTCTGCCACAGGACTGCTCGCTGTCTTCTGTTCCGCGATGATCTACATCGATACCCACCGGCCGTTCTGGGCGGCCCACCTTACCGTTCCGAGATTTTTCGGAACCACACTTCTGCTCGGCTCAGCCGGTGCGGCAGCCGTTCTCGGTTGGCTCGGCACGATCACTTCGCATGCAGCCCTGCCGGCTGCAACGAATGCATGCGTGATCGCAGCCACAGTATTTTGCGCAGTCCTCTTTGGCTGGGAATGGAAACAGTTCGTGGAGGGACTCCATGATTCAGCCGCACCGGCACATCGTTCAGCAATCACGATCTGGCGTCTCATGAAACCACTGGTCCTCACCCGCGCAATGCTCTTCGTGGGAGCCACAGCATTCGCATTCGCAGCAATACTGCAGTCCGGGCATCTCGCAGCCCTCTGCGCAACGATCTCCTTCCTTCTCACGTTCACATCTCAAACCATCGAAAGATACTTCGTCTTCACCGCGGTGGACGCACCGCGGATGCCGGGAGGGGTCGCCGCATGAAGACTACCGTAGGAAAACTATCGGAAATCGTACGACAGCGGCATGGCCCGCAAACCGCCGACCTCGTCCTACATCCGGGCGAGTTCGGGCTGGGCAAAGTCCCGGCACGCCTGAAGCCGGACGATACGACGACCATGGTCTGTGGATTCTGTTCCACGGGCTGTGGTCTCAATGTTCATTTACGGGACGGTGTGGCGATCAACCTGAGCGCGGATCCGGAGTATCCGGTGAACCTCGGCATGGCGTGTCCGAAAGGCTGGGAAGCGCTGAGTCCACTCCGGGCTTCTGATCGCGCCACCACTCCACTCATTCGGAACGAGAACACTGGAGAACTCGAGCGCTGTGACTGGGAGACAGCGATGATCCTCTTCTGCGAGCGCTTCAAGGAGATCCAGCGCAAGCATGGCCCGGAATCCATCGCCTGGCTGGGCACCGGTCAAATCGCCACTGAGGAACTCGCTTTCCTCGCTTCGGGCGGCTTCGCAGGATAGATCGCGACAGGTTAGCCCTTGAAGGGGACGAGCGGCAGGCCCTTTGTCTCGAGACCGTAGATCGCGAACAGGCGCAGGCCGGTCATCGGCACCTGCGTGATGTTCG
>CBINJX010000691.1:0-3737 GCA_966251085.1 uncultured Verrucomicrobiales bacterium | reverse complement strand
GGCAGGGCGCGTGAAAGCGCAAAGAAAGTTTCTCCAGCCGGTAGTTCCCGGCTCCTCTCATCCGCCGAAGGCGCATTCTCAGTCCCTCACCCCTCAATCAACAACCCTCAACTTTCAGAGGAGACAACTCTGGAAAGCCGTTGCGCTCTTAGTACATGTGCATCAGTAGTTGAAAACCATGAGTAAGCTTTGTGCTGAATCGACTCTCCGTCAGCGGGTTTCGCTGCCGTTTATGTTATGCCTGCTCGCGTGGGTTGTTCTCGCGATGCAGGGCGTGGGGCGTGCGGCGGGACTGGACTCGTCCGTCCAGCAGCTCATCGTCAGTATTTCTCCTTCCTGGGGTTCAGTGTCTGGCAAGCTGCAGCTCTTCGAGCGTGATGGCAGTGACTGGAAGCCGGCCAGCCAGCCGTGGGCCGTACTTTATGGGCCCAAGGGATTGGCTTGGGGACGCGGGGTATACGGCACCGATGAGCCCGGGACGCACAAGGTGGAGCGTGACAAGAAGGCTCCGGCAGGAGTGTTCCGGATCGGTAAGATCTACACCTACGACAGTGCCCTACCGGCCGGTTCGGATTACCCGTTTCACACCGTCACGAAGGCGGACGCCTGGATCGATGATCCCACGTTGCCTGAGTATAACCGCCATGTGACCGTGGACCTGCGGAATCCGCCCTCATGGTTCGAGAAACAGAAGATGCGGCACAACGACTTCGCCTACCGCTGGCTGGTGGAAATCCGGCACAATTCGGACCCGCCGGTGCCGGGACAGGGGAGTGCCATCTTCTTTCATCAACGGCGCGGCCCTTCTCGTCCGAGTGCCGGGTGCACCGTGATGGCACAGGAGAATCTCCTGCGAATGATCCGCTGGCTGCGCAAAGAGAAGCAGCCTCACTACGCGCTGCTGCCTGAGGCTGAGTATGCGAAGAAGTGGAAGGAGTGGGGGCTGCCGAGTCCGGAGCGTGCGGCGGAGCTGATGAAGTAAGGTGATTTCCCCCAAAGATTTCCCGTATTACCAGACTTTAGAGTTACGAGATCGCAATGTCCTGCCGCCTGGAGTCTAGCAAAATCTCCGTTGCACTTTGACCTTCCGGTGGTAGTTCAAACCCAAACCGCTATGTATTCGCTCGCATTCCTTCCAGCAATCAACCCGGGGGAGGCTTTCGTCATCCTCGCCATCGCGCTGCTCTTCTTCGGCGCCAAGAAGCTTCCTGAACTTGCCCGGGGCCTCGGTTCCGCTGTCCGCGAGTTCTCGAAAGCCAAGGACGATATCCAGAGCGAAATCACCCGTCCGCCAGCGGAGCCAACCCCGCAGATCGAGACTGCCCGTAATACACAGCCGCACGGCGCCACGACGGAAGCTCAGGGGACCAGCACCCCGAGTTCCGCACAGCACGCGTAAGCGCGCCTGCTTCCGTTTTCCGGTCTTTCCTTTTGGGCTCGCCCTTCACGGGGCGAGCCTTTCTTTTTTGGGGAAAGGTGCGTCGGCTCATTGTAGAAGGCGGATTGACTTCATCCTCAGCAGCTTGCGAAGTGTAGGGATGGCAGAGGATCTATTCTACGCATACTCCCCGCGCGCGCTCCGGGATGCTGTGGCTCGATTGATGGAGAAAGATCTTCGCTCCCTGCCTGAGAAGGCGAAATTCTTCGCGGCGCTGGCGTGTATGCAGGGATTTGATGCTCTGCCCGAGAAGGTGAAGCCGGAAGAGTTGGACGAACTCATCAACCTTGGTGCTGGTACAGAGCTCAACCGAGGAATTTCGTCAATAAAGGGAGTGCCGGCAGCGACCTTCGCCTCGGATTTGATTCGGGGTCCTATGTTTCCTGGAACACAGATCGTGTATGGCCAGGGAATGTACTTTGCCACACCGAGTATAATGGGGGACTCCCCTCATTTTCCTCGGATCTCATTTATAGCACAGAGATATGCGAAGGAAGGAGATGGACCGGGGGTGATTGTGCGCTGTGTTTTGAAAAAGGATGCCAGAACGTTGGAGATTGATGATCTCTACCAGTTGTTTCGCGAAGACCGTAGCAGGTCCAGGAGTGCAGGCATCGAGGATGTGGGCACCTTTGCTGCATCTCGGGGATTTGATGCGTACTACTGCGACGGTGCGTACGACGACACTGATGAACGAGTGTGGATTGTGCTAAATCGGACTGCTTTGATTTTCCAAAGCAACGGTTTGCAAATTCCTGCTGTGTGATTATCTGCTGCACAATGCCGCATAATGCTGTATTATGCGGAATAGTGAGTACGCTCATGAGCGGCGTCCCTCTTCGATCCATCAAGACATGACTGCACTACATGACCGCATCAACCGGGTGATTAACACTCAAGCATTTGAGCAGTGTCTTGAGGCAGAGGGGGTGGATTTTATCGAGTTTCAATGTACGTGGGGGAAGTTGAGCAAGGGGGATTTTGAGGCACTTCCGGAGTCTTATAGAAAAGCGATCCTCGCAGGTGAGGCTGAACTCACCACTGCCGGTGAGTTGATGCTTGCCTGATTTCTTTCGTCACGAGTTTGTTTCGAGCCCGACCTTCGTTGGTCGGGCTTTTTGTTTTCGCTCATGAACCGGTATTTCCTCATCTGCATCCTCCTGGGACTCGCTACACACCTTTGCCACAGCGCCCCAGCCGAGATCGTGGTGGCGAGTTACAATGTGCAGAACTATGTTGTGAACTCGGATGCAGGCGGAGGAGCGCGTTCGGCAAAGCCGAAATCCGAGGAGGCGGTCGAGGCGCTGATCCAAGTGATCAAGGAGATCAATCCGGATATCCTCGGCATCTGTGAAATGGGGGGACTGGAGCAATTCGAGGATTTCAAAGTGCGGCTGAAGCAGGCGGGGCTGGAGTACTTTGACTCCGAGTATTTGCAGGCCGAGGATGCAGACCGGCATCTGGCGCTGCTCAGCCGTTTCCCGATCGTCTCCCGGCAATCGCTGGCAGATGTCGGTTACGAGTTGAACGGCAGACCGGAGAAGGTGACGCGCGGTTTTCTGGATGTCACTGTTCGGGTGAGTGTTGATTACGATCTCCGCCTTGTGGGAGCGCATTTGAAATCAAAACTGACCGCTCCGCAGGGCGAGGCGCTCATGCGCCGGTATGAGGCACAACTGCTGCGGAAACATCTCGAGACGATCCTAACCAAAGATCCTCAGGTGAATCTGCTGGCGTACGGTGACTTCAACGATTCGAAGAGTGAACCTGCGATCCGGGAGATCATGGGCGTTCGAGGGCGTGCGACCTACATGGCGGATTTGCCGGCTGCCGACGAGTTTGGCGATCGCTGGACGCACTACTGGCCAGCTGCCGACCAATACTCCCGGTTTGATTACTTCTTTGTCAGTCCCTCACTGCTTCCGGAGGTGCTAAAGGAGAAGTCGCGGGTCCACCGTTCTCCAGCCACAAATATCGCGAGCGACCACCGCGCCATTTACACTTCCATCATACCAGTCAACCGTAAGCGCTGATGATTCCCTCCTTTGCCCCACGCATTCTCTGCTCTGCTGCCCTTTGTTCGCTATTGCTCACGCCGATTGGCTGGGCAGCGGATGTCTCGACGGATTGGGCTCGGGTTGTGGAGCTCGATGCGGGGCCCAAGGTGCAGGCCCGCTCTCAACAGGAGGCGCGACAGATTGCCGTGGGGCACCTCGACCGCCAGGAGCAGGCGCTACGTAGCTTTCTCGCGAGTCATTCAGGCAGTCCTCAGACATTCGAAGCACTGCTGCGGCTCTCG
>CBINJX010000690.1:0-3740 GCA_966251085.1 uncultured Verrucomicrobiales bacterium | reverse complement strand
ATCCCGATCGATACCCTCCGGGAGACGTTCATACGCGGCAGTTCGGGGAGCGCGCATGCTCCATAGGCTGCAACAGGATGTAAAGACCTGAAAAAAGACAGTCGCAGGCCGAGGGCAGCAACGAGCGAGAAGCGCGTGCAGGCGTAAAGGAGTACTCCGTGCACGGTGCTCAGAAGTGCGCGTGGTGGGTCGCGATCTCCGAGCGCGATGGCAAAACAAACGCGCGTAGCGCCACTTCTTCTCCCAATGACTTTCCTCAATGAGGGACGCGCATTGGGAAAGATTGGATCGCTTCCCGATGAGCAGGCACCGATCGCGCTCTGCTCGCCCACCCACCGACCTCCCTTGTCTCCGCCTCCGACTCGGAGAGCGCGATCCACCATACGCTCTCTCGTGAAATGAAACACATCTCTGAAGAAGAGCCCCTTACAAAAAAATACGGCCTGTCCCCCTTTCGGAGAACAGGCCGGGAATTACAGCGTCTATGCCAAGCTCTTACCGCTTCGCCGCCTTGCCACCCCGATAAGGAGCAAGATCCTCAGTCGTCCAAGCCTTGGACCGGTCCTTGTGCTCAGCGCGAACGGCAGCGACGTTTTCCACGGTTACCGGCGATTCGTTGTGATCCCATTCGCGACGGATATAGGTGATAACGCCGGCGATCTGCTCATCGGTGAGTGCAGCACCGAGCGGAGGCATTTCCATGTTCCAGGTCTTGCCATTCACTTGAATCGGTCCCGTGAGGCCGTGGAGCAGAATGCGCGAAAGAATCTCCGGCTTACCCGTCACCCAGTCGCTCTCAACGAGCGGCGGAGCGAGTCCTTCCATTCCTGCACCATTTGCCTGATGGCATCCGGCACAAAGCGACGTGTAAACGACCTTACCTGCTTCAAAGAGCTGTTGCTCTTTCGCTGTGAGGGGCTTGACCACTGGTGGTGGCGGCACGCCGGGCTTGTTGGGCCACGCGATCCGCGAATTGAGAGCCGCGAGCAGAGGCTTGGCCTTTGCATCGGCGGAAGCGGCAAGCTTCGCAAGCTCCGGCGCTTCTGCATCGAGGTACAGGAGCTTCGCCTTTGCGCCCCTGGCCACCTTAGCTCCGGCGAGCAGTGCCAGCTGGGTGGGTGAGTTGGCCGGTTGCTCAGCGATCAGCGTAATGAGTTGCTGTACGCGCGGCTTCTGCCGCTCATTCAGAACCGCCTGAGCGAGGGCTGTCAGCACTTCCCCCGGAGCCTCGCTCCCTTTGGTGGCAAGCAGGGCCTGTGCAAATTCCAGTTCGCGTCCGCGGAGGCCGGATAGAATGGCCTCGCGCACCATTGGTTCCTTCCCGGCTCGGCGTGCGAGAGCAAGGACGGTCTCCTGCGCTTCAGGAATGGCGCTCAGGTTGAAGGCAAGAGCGATTTCCACATCGGCGCTGCTGTCATTCACCAGCTTGGCAATTTCAGCCGCGAGAGTGCGATCGGCAAGACGCACAGCATTTGCCCGCACCTTTGCATCCTTGTCCTTGAGCGCAGCGCTGACGACATTTGGCGTCAAGGCACGCATGCCTTCCAATGTCCAAAGGGCATGAATTTTCGAGACCGGAGTTGGACCGCTCTGCACCATCTTTGCAAGAACCGGGGCGACGGAAGCGTCCTTCCGCTCTACAAGGAGACGCTGTGCGGTATCACGCGCCCAGCCGTTTTTGTGAGCGAGGTATTCCACGAGCTTGGCGCTCTCCTTCGGGAGTTTCACCGTCTGGGGTTTCGCTCCTTCGGGCACGATGCGCCAGATACGCCCGCAATTGATCGGCTGCTCCAGATTCCGATCCTTGATGTTCGCGATGAGGTAGTGCGTTAAAAAGCCCTTGTGCTGAATGACGCCGCGATACATGTCAGCCACATAGAGTGCACCATCCGGCCCGGTGTATGCCGTGGCCGGGCGGAAACGCTCATCGGTTGATGTCCAGAACTCCGTCTTATTGTAAGCGTTGCTGGCGGTCAGCTTAGCATCCTTCTCGTTTAGAATGACGCGCTTCACCAAGTTGCCGCTGGGTTCCGGAATGAAAGCGTTGCCCGCGAACTCCTGCGGGAAAAGTCCACCACGATAGATCGCGGCGCCACAGGTGGCGGTGGAAGCCGCCAGCGTGCCGTCTTCGCGCAGCTGTCCTTTTTGATACCCGCGGTTTACACCGGGTGTCGGATGCGCAGGCCAGCAAGCCTGATCCTTGAGCACCTGTACGCCGAGACCGGCATTCCCCGGATAATTCGGGTTCCGCTTGGCGAGCGATTCCGGAATGAAATTCGCCCGGAGAAAGTCAGAGTTGAAATTGTAGAAAGGACGGCCGTAATCGTCCTGGGTCATCCCCCACTGCCCGCGAGAGCCGGTAGCTTCAGAGATGAACTTTCCATCGAGGAGGCGGTAGCGGGTGCCGTGATTCGCCGAATAGATCCAATTGTCCAGCATCCATGTCGGGGAGTTCGCCATGTGCTCGGGCTGGCCGGTGCGCGATCCAAACTTAGGATCAACAACTTCTTTCACGTCGGCCTTTCCGTCGCCGTTCGTGTCCTTCATGAACCAGAGGTTTGGCGGCTCGCCGACGAGTGCACCACCATTCACGCACATAATCGCACGTGGCAGATAAAGGCCCTCGGCGAAGACCGTACGCTTGTCCATCTTGCCGTCGCCATTGGTGTCCTCGAGAATGGCAATGGTGCCGATCGGCTGATCCTCGCCCGTTCCATCCACGTCATGCATGTAGCCGCTCATCTCGCAGACATACATACGGCCCTGTTCGTCCCAGCTCATGGCGACTGGCGTATCGACGAGCGGCTCGGCCGCCACGAGTTCCGCACGGAAGCCGGGGGCCAGCTTGAAGGTCGCAAGCTCCTCTTCAGGAGTCAGCGGCTTTGGCGGAGGCAGCTTGAATTTGATCTCGAAGTCCTGGGGGCCGGCGTTCTGCGGGTGGACGGCCCAAAGGGACGTTCCGCCGATCACAGCGACGCCTGCACAAATTATTCCGGTCAAAACGGAACGGGAGACGGGAGGAATCATGGATTGGACGTACTAAAACAGGGGAAAGTTGAGGAAAAACAACGGTTTGCAAACCCTAACTGCTACCGATTGAAAGGAAGAATCGGATGCGGCCTTTCGTCAATTGCTAGACGAGTGGCACAACGGTTGATCGGTAAACTGCGAAAACGACTATTCCCTCGTAGGGGGGCGCATCTCAGTTTTTGCACGGAGACGATCGGCAGCAGATGGGCGCTGAGTGTTGAGTTCTTTACACTCTTCGGAAAGGATCTGAGGAACTTGCTTTCGACAGCTCTTTCACACGAACAGCGAATGTGGCAGCGGCGTCCCGCCGCTTTAGCGCCAGAGGAGAGCCGGGACGGCTCTGCACCTTGAAGCCTCGCTGCGAAACTGCAACGAGGCTGTCCGAGTCGCGCCGGAGCGGGAATAGAGGGGTTGCACCTGAAGGTATTAATTGAGCGCCGCAGGATGCGGAGCGAGCGCCAGCGGGGGCGGAGCGACACGTTTGGAGGTCGATGAAAGCATCAGCGGGGGCGAAGCAAGCGGAAGAATGGACAAAGCAAGCGTCACCAGGGGCGGTGAAAGCAGGCGGGCGGGCGAAGCAAGTGACGCAGGATGCGGAGCAAGAAGGAGGAGGAGCGGAGCGACAGGTATGCGGGTCGGTAAAAGATACTTTTTGTCACTCCAAAGATACTTTGCGCCACTGCGGGAATAGATGGTGTCGCTCCAAAGAT
>CBINJX010000689.1:0-3753 GCA_966251085.1 uncultured Verrucomicrobiales bacterium | reverse complement strand
TCCGCAGTGCCGTGGCTAAACATCTCTGTCGCTCTACACCATAGGAGACAGATGCCAGAGAAGGGCCATCATCGCCGCTGGGGGTCTTTGGGATCGCTACCCTCAACTTCGCGGATTTGCAGGCGGCTCCTTTCGGAACGCTCGGCCGCGGCCAGATCCGGACTCCAATCGATTGCCATTTCTTGCGCAAGGAAATCGGTAAACGGCCCAATGTTGCGGTAAACGGATGCTTGTTCCAAAGCAGCCATATACTCAGCTCGCTGAGTAACTCGAACAATCGTCCAAGGATAGCCACCCGAAGCGAGCATGAGGTTCATGACAAAGCGGCCGAGACGGCCATTCCCGTCCGGGTACGGGTGAATATAAACGAAGGTGAAGTTTCCCAATACGGCCCGAACGGCTGGCGACGTCTCGTCCTGAAGGCACTCGAAATAGGCCTCCATCCCGTCCATGACTGCCAGCCCCGGAGGAGGTGGCACGTACATCGAGCCCCTCAGAAACACAGACCGTTCCCGATACCCTGCACAGTCAGCCGGGCTAAGTCGTCCAACTTGAACGAACGGGCGATGAAGTTCCGCATACCAAATCGCCAAATCCTTGCTGACGACCTCGCCTGGAGCGCGTCCCCCGAACATTGCACCTATGCTTTCGAGGACACGTGCATGGGCGAGACTGTAGCCCTTCGCAGCCAGACGATTCGTTTCCTCGCGTTCCTGGGGATCGTTTGGCTCGAACCCATTTGAGATGCGCGCGATCAGATCCGGCGTGACTTGAAAACCTTCGATGGAGAGCGAGTGGTAGGCGTCCTGCTTGTACTTCTCACGGGCTTCAGCCAAGTAGGCATCAGGAGGCTGGGGATGGGGCTGGCGAGGGAATCGATCGAGGACGACCGGTCGCAGTTCCTGCCACAGAAGTTTGATGCGGTCAGCATGAGGAGTGCGAGGGACCAGGGTGGGCGAAAGAAGCGGCTTTGCTTCGGGGAAAGGATTCACCCCGCGCTGCCAACCGGTCAGTAAAATGATCGCTCGTACGCGATCAGCTTTTTCCTTGAAACCGATCGCCTCCAATCCGCCGAGAATGCGCTCGGCACCCGCTTCCCGGTTCACTTACAGGATACCAGCAGCAAGGTCCTCCGGGCTTGTTGTACGAAGTAGCACCTCGGCTTGGGCCCGATTTGTTTGGAAATACGTCGGAGTCACCCGTGAAAGAGCGTGCCCCACCGGCATAATATTCAAGCCCCTGTAAACTGTGGGATTGGGCGGCAGTCGGTTGGGATCCTTGTAAGTCAGCAAGGAGCAGGTCAGGTCAGTGTTATCGAAGCGAAGCGTAATGGTGTTGTTTCCGCCTCTCTCCAAAAGTGCGGTCACCTGCGATGGGGTGCGTGTCTCACCACTGTGAAGATCAAGAGATATCTCTGCTCCCAAACAATACCCCTTTTTCCCTACACGATCTTCAAGGTAAGCTCCAAGAAACGCCCAGAAGTTCCCGTGCCAGAGCGCAGTTTCCCCTCTCGGGGTTGAGGGAGGGACAAGAAAATACCACCCCTTCATCACCTCTAGGAGGCAGCCTTGCGCTATGAGGTATGTGCGGACACTTTGCGGCAGGTCTGGTCCATGCACGACCTGCTCCCGCGCAACAGAGTGTGCAACCTGAAGGTTCTTCGCGAGGCGCTCGTGGGGTTTCATGTTTCTATTAAATCAGCCTACCACTTTACTCTTAATTCCAGCGATGAGTTTTCTATTAAAAACGCGTAAGCCGCTTTCCTATAGGTAATTGAGCGAGTTGAAACTTGCTCGCAAATACATCGACTAGCGGTTTGTTCGAGCCTTTCATCAGGGCCTCTGGCTCGCATTGGGAAGCGCGTAGGGCTAGGCACATCAGCTTGCGGGCCTCAGGGCCTCGGTAGGAGGCGGACCGCACGGACCGCGAGACCAAGTCTTTGCGGGGACGCGCTCGTCGATTTTGGCAAGGATCACGGTCATGATATCACTTGCTGAGTGGCCCAAATAATCGTTCGCAATTTGGAGGAGGAGGTGTTTCGGCGCTTACAGGAAGAAGCCGCGAGGGAAGGCGTGTCGGCCGAGGAAGAAGCGCGCTGGATTCTGCGCCGTTCGCTTCTACAAGAGGAACCGGACATATCCTTTCAGGAGTTTCTCCGGACAATGCCCGAAATTAAGGATGCTCGACACCAACGTTTCCGAACTGCGCAAGCAACGACCGCTGCCTTGAGTAGATATCGAGATCCTGTCAGATGGTAGCAGCGGATCCACTTTCTACGATGGATCATGCAGAATTCGCAGGCCGTAGCAGCCGGAGGGCGTTCGCGACAACGAGAAGTGTGGCGCCCATGTCGGCGGCAATTGCCAGCCAGAGGCTCGTGTAACCAGCGACAGCAAGGAGAAGGAATACCGCCTTTAGCGCGAGTGCGAACGCGATGTTGAACTGGATCACGCGCACGGTACGACGGCCGAGGTGAACGGCTTCGGCCACCTTGCCAAGGTCATCCTGCATAAGCACAACGTCGGCAGTCTCGATCGCCGTATCAGTGCCAATTCCGCCCATTGCGATGCCAACTGACGCAGCAGCCATTGCCGGGGCATCGTTGACGCCGTCGCCGATCATGCCGACGTGGCGGTACTGCGTCACGAGTTCACGCACGCGTGCGATCTTGTCGTCAGGAAGCAGGTCGCCCTGCGCCTGATCGATACCCGCCTGCCGAGCAATGGCGTCAGCGGTTCGTTGATTGTCTCCCGAGAGCATCACTACTTGCTTAATGCCCGCTGCGTGGAGCGCCCGCAATGCCTCGGGTGCATTCGCTCGAATGCTGTCCCCAACAGCGAGAATGCCCAACACGCTTCCAGCAGAATCGCCGTCTGATTGGCGCCCGACAATCACGACAGATTGCCCTTGTTGCTCGATCTCGCCCAGTGTCCGCTCAATTTCTGGGGTGCAAACACCCAGCTCGTGGGCAAAGCGATGATTGCCGACAAAGTACGCTGCGCCATCGAGTCGCCCCTCCGCGCCGCGGCCAGTGCGGGCCTGATATTGTTTGCTGCGCGGAAAATCGATGCCGTTCTGTTTGGCGTGCGCGACAACGGCTTTCGCCAACGGATGCTCCGAATGGGTGTCGATCGCTGCCGCTATGCGCAGAACCGTCGTCTTGTCTGCTCCAAGCTCAACGATGCGTGTGACACGTGGTTCACCTTCGGTAATCGTGCCAGTCTTATCGACTGCGAGCGCTCGCAGCTTGCCTACAGCTTCCAAGAAGGCGCCACCCTTAATAAGGACGCCGCGGCGCGCCATCGCCGCCAGGCCTGAGACAATGGAAACCGGAGTCGAGATCACGAGAGCGCAAGGACAGGCGATCACCAGCAGGACCAGCGCGCGATAGAACCAGACTCCCCACGCGCCGCCGAAAAGCAGAGGTGGAACTAGGAAAATCAGCAGGGCCAGCCCCATCACAGCCGGTGTGTAGTAGCGTGCGAAGACGTCCACGAAGCGCTGCGAAGGAGCCTTCTGCGCCTGCGCTTCCTCCACGAGATGGATGATGCGGGCCAAGGTCGTATCGGCATAGCCTTTGGTGACCCGCAGCTCCAGGGAGCCTTCACCATTGATCGTTCCGGCAAAGATGGTGTCTCCAGGCTGCTTCTCCACCGGCATGGACTCACCGGTGATCGGTGCCTGGTTGATCGAGGATCTGCCATTTGTGACCTCTCCATCCAATGGAACCCGCTGGCCACTCTTTACTGCAAC
>CBINJX010000688.1:0-3753 GCA_966251085.1 uncultured Verrucomicrobiales bacterium | reverse complement strand
CTCTCAACCCGTTCTTTAGAGTGATCTTTTCGTCGTTCAAACCCGCCGCCATGAAATGAATCTTGCCGACTCCGTTCTCCTTGCGCCGGTTTCCCTGTTCCTGATCATCAATCCTGTCTCCACGGCGCCGGTGTTTCTGGCGATTACCCCGGACGCAACCCGCGAGGAGCGTATCAAGATGGCGCGGCTGGCGTGCCTGGTCAGCACGGGAATCCTCCTCTCCTTCGCGATTCTCGGCCAATACATCTTCTCGATCCTTGGCATCACCCTGCCCGCGTTTCAGATTGCCGGTGGACTGCTGCTTTCCTCAATCGCCTTCGACATGTTGCGGGCGGCGCAGGACGATCGGCGGCTCACGCCCGAGGAGCGCAAGATCGCGGCGGAAAAGGAAGATATCGCCATCATCCCGCTGGCTGTCCCCCTGCTCTGCGGGCCGGGAGCCATCTCGACCACGGTCATCCTGCAGGGTGAAGCGCAGACGTTTTCCAGCACCCTGGCACTCTACGGAAGCATACCGTTCGTTTACCTGCTCTGCTTTCTCGTGTTGAAACTCGCCGCTCAGAGCGCACGTTGGTTGAACCCGATCTTTCTCCGTCTGGTGCGACGGCTGATGGGGATGCTCTTCCTGGCGGTAGCCGTCCAGTTCGTCATCAATGGCGTGAGTGCACTCCCGATCGTCACGGCGCCAGCGCCATAGCCCGGGTTTACCCCACACATGCTTTCTGATAATCCTCCTCGTTCTGTCACATCCACCCGCGAACGGCCCACGGCCGTATTTCTGACCTCAGTCGCAATCACCAGCATATTGGTTCTTTGGGGATTGTTCTGGCCGGAGCACATGGCTGCCCGGGCGAAAGAGGCACTCGGTTTTTTCGTGACGACGTTTGGATGGTTTTACCTGCTGGCGACGTTCACGTTTCTGGTTTGCGCATTGTATTTCGGATTCAGCCGCTATGGCGCGATCCGGCTGGGAAATGATGACGAGGAACCTGCGTATCCATTTCATTCCTGGCTCGCGATGCTGTTTTCGGCAGGGATGGGGATCGGACTGGTCTTCTGGGGTGTGGCCGAGCCGCTCATGCATTTTCAGGCACCGCCGATGCATCTGGCTGAGGCCGGGAGTCCGCAGGCGGCCCGGCTTGCGCTCCGTTATTCCTTCTTCCACTGGGGGCTGCACCCGTGGGCGATTTATACGGTGATCGCCCTGGCTCTGGCTTATGCGCAGTTCCGGAAAGGTGAGAAGGGGCTGATCAGCGTCGCTTTCCGCTCGCTGCTTGGAAATCGTGTGGAGGGAGCCGGAGGCAAAGCAATCGATACGCTCGCCACCATCGCCACAGTCTTCGGTGTAGCGACTTCGCTCGGGCTGGGCACCCTGCAGATCGCCGGGGGACTGACGAGGGTCTTTGGCACACCGAATACCACAACCGTGCATCTTATGATCATTGCTGTGGTGACTGTGATCTATATGACCTCCGCAATGACCGGGCTGGACCGTGGCATCCTCATCCTCAGCAATGTCAATCTCGGCATCGCGGCGCTCCTGCTCGTATTCATGCTCGCGATGGGGCCGACCTCTTTTATCGTGGACGTCTTCACCACGACGCTTGGCGACTATCTCGGCAACCTCGTGCCGATGAGCTTCCGGACCGCACCGTTTTCCGGTGATCCGTGGGTCGGGCAATGGACGCTATTTTACTGGGCATGGTGGATTGCGTGGGCACCTTTCGTCGGGACCTTTATCGCGCGGGTCTCGCGCGGGAGGACTATCCGGGAGTTTGTGACCGGCGTCCTGCTGGTGCCTGCGGGACTGGGAGCACTCTGGTTCTCGGTTTTCGGCGGTGCCGCGCTCTATCTCGATCTGTTTGGCGGGCAGAAGATCGCGGAAGCCGTTGCCAGCGATGTCACCACGGCGCTTTTCATGACGCTCGAGCATTATCCACTCGGCTGGTGGCTGAGCCTGGTGGCCACGCTGCTGATCATCACGTTTTTCATCACCTCGGCCGACTCAGCGACATTTGTCCTCGGCATGCTCACTACAGACGGCAAGTTGAATCCCGGGATTGGCACCAAGCTCGTCTGGGGAGTCCTGCAATCCTCGATCGCCGCCGCCCTGCTCCTGAGCGGAGGGTTACAAGCGCTTCAGACCGCCTCGATTGTCGTGGCATTCCCTTTCTCCATCGTGATGGTCATGATGGTCGCCGCGCTTCAGCGCAGCCTGAAAGAGGAGCTCCGAATCGCTCGGACGAAGGAGCTGCAGCGCCACCGGATGATAGACTCCCTCCTGACCCGCTCAGCGGAAGATCAGTCGAAAACGGGTGAAGGGCGTTGATCAATTCCGCAGAGCCGGATGCGTATCCTGGACTTGGCGCACGGGCGGATTGCTTCCTCCTCCCTGCGCCCCCTCGGCCCGGGCTGCCGATGCAGGAGCGAAGAGCCGCCTCACACCGATCGCCAGGAAGCCGACCGTCAGCCCCCAGAAGGCGGAGCCGATTCCGAGGATGGTCAGACCGGATGCCGTCGCCGCAAAGGTCAGCACCGCGGATTCCCGCTCTTCCGGAACGCTGAGCATCGAGCCAAGTGCATTGTTCAGCGGTGGGATCAGCGCAATTCCTGCAATCGCGGCGACCGTCCCTGTGGGCATCGCGGTGAAAAGTCCCACGAACGAAGCGGCAAACACCGCCAGGAGCAGGTACGCTCCGCCGTAGAAGAAGCCGACCACATAGCGCCGCGAGTGGTCGGGATGAGCATCTTCGCCCGTGCAGATTGCCGCAGTGATTGCGCCGAGATTGACGCTATGCGCGCCAAAGGGTGCGGTGAACAAGGAGGCAATTCCTGTCGCAAGCAGGATGGTCTGGGTCGGAGGGGCATAACCGGAGGAACGCAGAACCGCAAATCCCGGCAAATTCTGGGAGACGAGCGTCACCAGAAACAGCGGCACACCGAGGCTGACGATTGCCTTCCAGTCGGCCAACGGCATCACCGGCTGCAGCTTGCCAAAAACTGCGCTTCCACCGATTGCGGCCTCCCCTCTCCCCACGACGATCGCAACCGCCGCCACCAATACGATCAACAACGCGGACGCGGGGAAGCGCTGGCGGGCGAGGACAAAGGTGATCAGCAGCACTCCCGCGAGAAGTGCATCGGAGTGAAACGTGCGGAAGAGGCCGAGGCAGAACGGCAGCAGCACTCCCGCCAGCATGGCCGAGGCAATGGAGGTAGGAATCCGGGCCGCCAATTTTCCCAATGCGGGAATGAGCCCGAGAAGAATCATCAACACCGCCGACGCAACGAACACCCCGACAGCAACCGGAAAGCTGATTGAGAGGGTGTTTGTCGCGATCAGCGCCGCCCCCGGCGTGGACCATGCCAGCATGATCGGCATCCGCCGCCATCCACTCAGCATTACGGTGCCAATGCCGATGCCGATGCAAAGGGCAGTCACGATCGACGTAATCTGCTCCGGCGAAGCGCCGACCTGCCGCCCCGCCTGCACGATCAGCGCCACCGTGCTGCCAAAACCGATCAGCGTCGCAATCAGTGCAGCCGAGGGCGCTGAAAGCGGCAGCGGAGACTCTGGAGCGGCAGGACGAGGTGTCGTCATGAAGGCTCATTAAGCCGTGCTGCGCAGCGGGGCAAAGTAATCAGTGAGTCAGTAATCAGTAATCAGTCCTGCCCCACTCCCCATTCCCATTCCGGAAACTGATTACTGATTACTGATTACTGATTACTGATTACTGATTACTGATTACTGAT
>CBINJX010000687.1:0-3756 GCA_966251085.1 uncultured Verrucomicrobiales bacterium | reverse complement strand
TCCGCTTCACCTCTTCCTGATGAAAAAAGCTACCACAGAAGAGACCCTCCGCTCTTCCGAAGGTGCTGATCCGGAACTTGGTTTCCAGGTTCAGTCCGCTCACCACCGCAGACGTGCCATTCACAAAGCTCACCTCGGCAGCATAATCCTCCCCGATATCTCCAGCACTGAGGACCACGTCCGCCTTTGCGGGATGGGCTCCAACGGCCAGCGGTAGAGCGCCGTTTGTCGGAGGCGTGTAGCGGGAGGCGATGAGCTTCAGGGAGTCGGTCTGGAATCCGAGGGGGAATGCTCCGCGCCATCTTGCGCCGGAACTCCAGGTAAGCGTGGCGCTTGCATCACTCTCCTGCGGGAGATCTGCGAAGATCATTTCACCGAAGGCCAGGGAATGCCGTCCTGAGGAGGCACAGAATGTCCAGCGATCCGATGCGGAGAGCCATCCGCCCGAGCTGAACGGTGCTCCATCAGGCAGTTGCCCTTTGGTGATCACAGAGCCGTTTGTCTCCACGGACATCACACCCCACCCTCGCCCATGCGGAAGCGCCGGACCGGCAGGGTGCGGCTCGGGAACCTCCATGAGCACGGTGTATCGACCAGCCAAGTCGCTGTCCGGAACCACGCGGCCGCCGCTGAAGCTATAGTTTGAGAACCCGCCATAAAGTGTTGGGAAACCTGTTGTTTCATCCGGCTCACCCACGAAAACGATCATGGACGAAGAGCCGTTCGGCACACGGGAATTCACGATCCCGACACCCCTACTGTTGAGCTTCCCTCGCACGTTCACCACGCGTCCGGAAACAAACGCTTTCCCCGTAAAGACTCCATTCCCGCTGATGCGCAGTTCGAGCCGGCCGACCACATCTCCATTCCCATCGCCCCGCAGCGGCAGGCTGTAGGTGGCACGCAGATCCGTCCAGCTTTGCACGGTGACATTCCCCGTCGCCATACCACCCTTTCCATCGCTCAGCTCGTACGAGAACTGATCCACTCCGTTGAATCCAGAGCCGGGCCGATAGACGAGAGAACGCTTGTCTCCCGAGATCTCGACGACTCCGCCACTTCCCTGCGTGACAGCCGTGATCTCGACTGGATCGCCGTCGAGTTCCAAATCGTTCTCCAAAACTGACAGGGTGGCGGATTTTGCACCATCAATGAAAAACCGATCCTCATTTCCATAGGGAGCACGGTTTTCCCGGGGCTCCTTCGGGAGCTTATACACAAAGCCGTAATGGTGATTTCCGTATAAGTTTCCGTCGGCGCCCTCGACAAGGACACTTCCCTCATTGCCATCCGAGCTGCCAGTCCCCGCGTCGATGGATCGGAGCTTTGTGTACTCTCCCTCCGCCGTCAGGCGGAACACATAGCCCGACCCGTAGAAGCCACCCTGCCCTGTCGTGCCGTAAAAGTTTCCATCACTCCCGAGTGTCAACTGCGACGGGATTCCTCCAGCTTCGAAATCCATGAAGGAATAGCTGCGCAATACCTGCATCTGCCCCTCAGGCGTAATGCGAAAGATCGTGCCCGCGCCCCAGAACGGAACCCCGCCCGAGCGACAGGTCCCATAGAAATTTCCATCAGGTCCCCGCGTAAGCCCGGAAGGAAGAGTGCCCTCTCGCGGCGACAGCTTCCGGAGCACTTTCAACTCCCCTGCCTGAGTCACACGATAGAATACCGTGGGACCGTGGGAGTAGAAACTCGATGAGTAACCCAGACCGTAGAGATTTCCATCCGCTCCGATTCCCAGGCATCCGCCGTCCCCCGCTCCCCACGAGGACGGGAAGCTCGCGATCACCTGCGGCGCCCCGCCTGTGAGCGGGAGCTTATAGACACAGCCTGAGCCGTTCTTTCCTCCATAAGATGTCGTGCCGTAGAGCACACCGTCTGTCCCCTCAATCAGCGCTTGAGTGGGGTAGCTTCCGGACTTCCGCGAAAAGCTATGGAGCGAGGCAAACTCACCAGCCGGCGTGATCTTGAAGATCGTTCCGTCCGAATTCGCACCGCCCGCTTTCGTCGTGCCGTAGAGGGCTCCATCGCTTGCCGCAAGCAGCGCTGAACCGGGATACGCTCCGTCGTCTCCGTTGAAAGCGTGAAGCACCGTGAAATTGCCATCCGACGTCAGGCGGAAGATTGTCCCTCTGCCGTAGAGACCACCTTCCTGCATGACTCCGTAGAAATCACCATCCGCCCCACGGGCCAGACCGGAGTGCAGGTAATGACCACGCGTGCTGCCGAATGAATGTAACAAGGTGAACTCCCCCGCGTAGCTGAGGCGGACCAGGACTCCCTCGCCTGTATTTCCACCGGCACGGGTGATCCCGAGAAGACCGGCATCGCCCGGCAACGAGACCAACCCGAGCGGCCCGTCGCCATTTGAGCCATCAAACTCCACGAGTTCCGTCACATTCCCATCGGCAGTCAGCCGGAGGATCTTGCCGTAGTCCCAATAATAACGCCGTGCCGTAGCGTAGAGGTGTCCATCGGCACCCTCGGTGAGCGTCTCGACACCGGGAGCGTCCCAGTACGTGATCGCGCCGGTGGGAGCGCGTCGGAATACCCTGATATTTCTGGTCGAACGGGACCAGACGGTCCCGTAGAGCGAGCCATCAGCAGCCCGCAGGAGCAGCTTTGGCGTATGCTCGCGCTTGGCGTCAAAGGAATGGAGCATGGAAAGCACACCCGCCGTGGACACTTCGAACAGAACTCCACCTCGGGCAACACCGCCTTTCGCACAGGCACCAATCAGGACACCACTCGCCCCCTTCAGAAGAGGCCCGCTCGGATATGCACCCTCAGTCTTCAAATCTGAAAACGAAGCGAGGACCGAACGCCTTCCATCCGGTGAGATACGGAAGATCGCGCCACGGTTTGCGCCCCCTCCCTTGCGGGTGATGCCGTAGAAAAAGCCGTCGTCTCCCTGGACGAATCCATATGCCAGCTCCTTACCGGGCTCGGTGGCACTCCAGACGGTTTCAGGACTTCCGTGCGGATTGATGCGAAACAGGGCACCTTTCGAATTCGTCCCGCCATCCATCGTCGTTCCATAGACGTCCCCATCATTTCCGAGAAACAGCCCTGACGGTTTTCCCCCGACGCTGGAGTCGAAACTGCCGATTACGGAAACTTCGCCCGCCGCAGTGACCCGGATCGCTTCCCCCAGATCAATCTCGTACGAATCGTTTTTCAGCCCTCGCGTGGTGCCGTAATACGCGCCATCCGCTCCGGCAACCAACGAGGTGACGGGATTCACCGCCTCGGCTGGCAGACGATACACCACCTCCACGGCTCGCAAAGGAAGAGAAAACGTAACACACACGACAAACACAGCCACCAGACGGGAGAGCACCAATTTCATAACAGCAACGGGCGCGGAGATTGGCAGAAGGCGCGCGGGTTACCACTAGAAAGAGGGAGGAAGTGCCCAGGGTTCAAAACCCGGTGGGCTGCGGGTGACAGAGTGGCATACGCTTCCATCGTGCCCGGGGTGGATGAAGAGCCCACAAGGCAGGTTGCACACCGTCTCCGGCTCGGATGCGCGGTAGCGGTGGAGGCATGCGCAAGGGAAGTCACGCGGCTACCCTGGCAGTTTTCGAGGGAACAATCGGGTGTGGGGAAGCCGGCGAGCTACCGTGCTCCCTCTGAGCACGCTGAAAGCCAATAGTGTTCGGCAGAAAGCGTGCTGTTTGAGCCTGCGGCATCGACCTTCGGGAAAGCCGCCCCTGAAAGGGGCAGGGACAATAGCCCAGGGCAAGTCTCGCC
>CBINJX010000686.1:0-3757 GCA_966251085.1 uncultured Verrucomicrobiales bacterium | reverse complement strand
AACGGCATTGCATGCGGTGGACTGTGCAACGAATCCGTAGAGCGCCTGTGCGAACATCCACTTCGCGATCCGTGGCGAACAGTTCACCTTTTTCGGAGTAAACGGAGCCGTCAGCGAGGATTAGCTCCATCTGAAGCTGTTTCTCGTGTTCACTGCGCTTCTCAGGATCTGCGTACCGCTTCACGTACTCGACGTATCGCTGCTCACTGACGGTAAAGTACGCTTTGATCGGATCGACGGTGGAAACAGTGGTGAGCACACCGGTGCTGGGGCCGACGAGATCGCCTACTTGCGCGCGTGCAATGCCGGCGATTCCCGACACGGGGGCCGTGATCTTCGTGAACTCCAGATCCAGTTCGGCTTGCTCCAGAAGCGCCTGCTGCGCCTCTACTTGCGCTTTCGCTGCAAGGTTCGCCTGGACCGCATTGTCGCGTTCCTGCTCGCTGACTGCCTTGCGCTTGAAGAGATCGGTATTCCGTTCCGCCGTGAGCGAAGTCTGACGCTCCGATGCCTGGGCCTCGGCCAGTGCTGCCTTTGCCCTTGCAAGTGCCGCCTTGAACGGGCGGGGATCGATACTGAAGAGCAGGTCGCCTTTCGCGACCTCGCTTCCTTCCTTGTAGTGTTGCTCCACGAGATTGCCGGAGACGCGAGCCTGGATACTTGCGTTTACCGAGCCCTCCAAGGTGCCCACGTACTCGTTATGAATCGGTACGTCGCCCTGTTTTACTTCGGTTACGAGAACCTCGGGTGGAGGCATTTGCGGCGGTGCGGCCTTTTTCGCCGAACAGGCTTGAAATACGAGGGCCATGACCAGGAGCGCAGAAATCCTGGAGAGCGATGCGGTGATGTGGTGGGTCATTGTTGGGCAAGAATTCCGCGGAGGCAGAGTTCGATAACGAAGTCCTGATGGCTCTCGATCGGGCGGTCTGTGTCTCGGGTGAGCCAATCGCGCAGCAGGCCGCTGATCATTCCTTCCAGTGCGAGCGCGTAGAGCCGCGGCTCTCCAGGTCGGAAAACTCCTTGCTGTTGCCCCAATGCGACACCTTCAGCCCGCCATTGGATCAGCTCCTGAACAAGATGATCGATTCGGGCCCAGTGCTCACCGGCGCGGGTCACCTCCATCCGCTCCCTGAAATAAATCTGGATAAACGCCCGGTTGCGGCTCGCGAACTCCAATTGAGCCTTAACGGACGCTTTCAAGGCCTCCACGGGACTCGCGGTCGAGCCAACTCGCTCTTTCACAAAGGCGAGCATTTCACGGATCTTCTGCTCGAGCACCGCCGTGTAGAGCACCTCTTTGCTCTCAAAGTATCGATAAAGTGCACCGGTCGCGTACTCCGCGGCACGGGCGATCTCCTCCATGGAAGCGCTGTGGAATCCTCTGAGCGCGAAAACTTCGCCGGCAACATCGAGAAGTTCCCGGCATTTGCGTTGTCGCTCGCGCTCCTTACGGGGCAAGCGCTCGGTCGTATGTGAGAGATCGCTCATGAAAGTGAACGGGGGTTCACAATGTTGAGCAGATGCTCATTTATGCGAGGAGAAATTTACATCCACCGGGAGAGGGGAGTGTCAGGACTGTACGCAATTTGTCCTGAAGCTCTGCGGAAATACCGCCGGGCCAGTGGTTTGCCTCATGGCTGGCGCAACGAAACTGTGTCCCCTGACGGGCAATCCTGAAATCGAGAGGTGTTGCTCGCCTTCATCAGAAGATGCTTTCCGGAAGCGAGTGGCTCGATACAGCTCTCCTGTGTAACGAGCTCGTGCTCGTCGGGAAGTGGGAATGCACTTTCTCTTGCGATAAGGCCTCGAACCGAGGGTTCCTTCCGCCCATTGATCCTCCCTGAGAAAGTGATTGCTGCCGCCGTGGATGGCCTCGCGGGCAGCGCGCGAGCATGTATGACGGCTTGCTAGCCCGCCTGACGCTCTCACGGCTTACTACCGAATGACGGTGAACGGCGAATTTATATGCGAAGGCGGCATACGATCAATCTCTTCTTTATTGAAAATGGGTATGTCCGTAGCGTCAGCCATCCTGGCTGCGGGTGCCCCGATCATCCTGGTCGGAGGCTGATTCCCGTAGCAATTCTGAGATATCCAGAAAGAGAAGGGGAATAGCTTGAGAACTGTCTGTAAGGCGCAGGATCTGAAGCAGAGATGCGCAGATCACCGCAGTCAAAACGACTCGCGCAAAGGTGCGCTTCCGCTTCCAAAGCAATATATGGCTCCCGGTTCCATTCGTCTGATAGATGGCGTTTCTCCAAGAATCGAGATCTGAGGAGGTGTGGTGCCGGATGTCTTCGGTAATTCCGGTGCCACCCAACCGCTCGGCAAATTCATCACTCAGGGTAGAAAGCAGATCAACGAGCCGAGTCTGGAGCTTGGAAGGGCAAGCTCTGAGCTTTGTAGATGAAGCTGTGGGCTTCGGTGCCAAAGCCTACGGCTCGATGCAGAAAGCTCGGAGCTCGAGGGGTGAAGCTTTTGGGCTTTGCTCAAGAAGCTCGGAGCTTGGTTGGCAAAGCCGGTAGCTCGGGTAGGAAAGCCGCGAGCTTTGATGGCCAAGCTCTAAGCTCAGTACATCAAGCTCGGAGCTTGGTGGACGAAGCTCAGAGCTTGGCGGGGCAAGCTTGCGGCTTGGTGCAGTCTTGTGGCGAAAGGCAGGTTCCATAATTCCTTGCAGCCGTTCCGCTTGGAGTGAGGAATTTTTCGAAATCGCCAAGCCTCGAGTCGCTTTTGGGAAGTAAAGAATTCCCCGAGCGAGGGGAGATTCCCTCCGAGCGAAGCTGCGCTACTGAAGCTTCTGAGTAGAAGGGCGTCGAATCATGTTGTCGCACATACCGTCTAATTACCAAACCCTCCGCCTCCCACGGTGCATCTTTCGAATGTGACGACCGTGCGCAGCTAGAACGGTGACTCTGGAGTGGCCGATTACAGATCGAACCGTCAGGTGGACATCAGGTCCTCGTGCTATGACCAAACGCCTCTCCCTTAAATGAGGATCCGAGCATTCCTGCAGCGTTCGCCCGGGCTAGCACCAGAACGACAACTTTTAACGTCTTTTTACGCAAAACTACTTGCGTCGTTGCCGGTCCTGACCTATATCCGCCGTCCCTTTTCGCGCTCTCGCGATTCATTCGCGCTCTCGCGGCTCCGACTACTTAGTGGTCGCGACAGCCTGAGTGAAGTGTCGTCGGAGCCCGAAGAGAAGAAATTTGAGCGCCCTCTGAAAATCTGCTTGCTGGCCAAGTGGATTCTCCTAGAGTCCGCGCTCCCTCGCCGCCGGTGACTCGCTCCGTCATCCGTAAAGTGGCGAGTTTTTTAGTCCTCTGGCGAGCCCGGTGGACATGGAGCGAACCAGAATTCCGTTTCACACATGCCAACGATCAATCAGCTCGTCCGTAAGGGGCGCAACAAGATCACGGTGAAGTCGAAGTCACCGGCGCTCACCAGCTGCCCGTTCCGTCGCGGCGTCTGCGTGCAGGTTATGACTCGTACGCCGAAGAAGCCGAACTCGGCTCTCCGTAAGGTTGCCAAGGTTCGCCTGACCAACGGTTACGAGGTGATCGCATACATCCCAGGTGAAGGTCACAACCTCCAGGAGCACTCCATTGTGCTCGTTCGTGGTGGTCGTGTGAAGGACCTTCCGGGTGTCCGTTACCACATCGTCCGCGGAACCCTCGACGCCCTCGGTGTTGATGGTCGCCGCCGCTCTCGTTCCAAGTACGGCGCCAAGCGTCCGAAGCCGGGTCAAGAGCAGGCT
>CBINJX010000685.1:0-3760 GCA_966251085.1 uncultured Verrucomicrobiales bacterium | reverse complement strand
TAGGCGGAAACGCGTATCGGCGTGCAAAGGACTCTGCGGAAACTTCGCACGGAGATCACGATAGGCAGTGATCGCCGCATCCAGATCCCCAGCCCGCTGAAGGGAGACTGCCCGCACAAAAAGCAAGTCGTCGCTGCTCTCCATCGCCGGCCCTGCCATTTCACAGAGCCGGACCGCTTGCCGATGCTCCCCGGTTTCACTCGCCGCCCATGCCAGGATCGCGAGATATTTCGGCCGCCACACTGCACCTCCATAGTTTTCCCGCTGATTTGCCACTTCCTCCGCGAGCGCCGGCAGGATCTGGCGGCCCGCACGCCGCATCCGCAGCATCGGGGATAGGTGATTCCGAATCGCATCGACTGCGTGGAAGGTCTCCATCCGGGCGAGCATTTCATCGAAATCGCGACGGCTTTCTGAATCCAGGAAGTGGTAGACAACAGCCAGAGCCGCAATGGGTCGGCGTGCGATCTCGGCCAGAGGCAGGATGGAATGCTCCTGTTCATATGAAACCTCCTCCTCGATCTTCTCCAGATCCAGCGCCTGCAGACACGCCTCACATTCGCGGACTGCCCGGCGGACGATCTCCGGGTGATCCGTCATATCGAGCTGCTGGAGAAAAAGCTCAATTGCGTAGCCGATCTGCCCCTGCTCCCGTGCAAGCCCCGCACGCCAGCCAGGAATATCCGGCGCAAACCGCCCCTTCGGGTGTGCAGCCAGATAGGCATCCAGCGCCTCCTCTGCCGCCTTCAGGATAGCACCCGTTTCCGCAGAGTAAGAACGATTGCTCTTTTGATCCTCCGCATACGCGTCGCGCCAACGCTCCATGTGCGTCCGCGCCACCATGAGACGCGCGATCTCCGCACGCGGATGATCCGGTGACTCAGCGATCACCTGCGCAAAAAGCCGGCCGGCATCTGCGAAGCGGCGATGTTTAAATTGCCACGCTCCCGCCTGCACCAGCCAATGCGGCCTCAAAGTTGCGGGCGCCTTCCTTACCTCCTCACTGAGACGCATCTCAGTTTTACTGAGGTTCTCTTCCCAGACCTTCTTCTTTTCCCGAAACTCCGCAGGAGTATAGCGCCACGACTCGCTCGGCAGCTTGAGAAAGAAACCATCATCCCAATCCATCGCGGCAAGGCGCCACTCCACATAACCATTCACTTCCGCGACTGGCGTGCCCTCCTGCATCAGAAGATCGCGGAAATCGTAGAGGCAGTTGGCAATTCGTTTCCGGTAATCTCCCACCCGGTTCCGCGCCAGCGCCCGGTCGATCCGCTGGAGCAATTCCTCGCGCTCTCCGGTCGTGAGCTGCGTCGCAATGGCGTGGGTCTCGGCGGAGAGTTCGTCAAAGGTAGCCCGATCTGCCGGTGGCGGATTTGTTTCCTTCAGCAACTCCCGCATCGTTTTCACAGGGAGCCGTTCCGGATACCGATCCAGAGTGGGTGGTGCGGGATAAAAGAAAGGACCGCAGGCGAGCACTGCTACGGGTACCGCCAGTAGCCAAAGCGGAAAGGATTTCATTCGATAGGTTGCCACTCGGAGTTTCGGGGTGAATGCAGAATACGCCAGCGTAACGAGGACGGGTCTGCACCGGGAGCGAGCTGAAGCAGACCGGTCTGACGCGATCGCCCGGCGCGCAAATCGCCAAACCAGTAAGTCAGCCGTTCGGCAAACGGCATCGGCACGAGCTTCGGTTCCGGGGCTTCGGGATCGCGGTGCCCAAATACATTCGCAAACTCACCGGGACTTACCTCCCGGAACACGGCCCCTGCACTTGATTCCACCTCGAGCTGCCATCCGCGATCCTGTCGTCCTCCTGTCCCCGACAGTCGCGGCGGCAGGTCCGAGCCCGAGACATTTACCAACTCCACTCCATTCCGGATCTGCCGGAGCTTGAACACCGGCTCGTCGACTTGGCGCTCTCGGAAGAGAGTACCGAGTTGGGTCAGTGACCATCCCCCCTGGCTCCCCTCTCCCGGCAACCGGAAGATCGCGACACCTGCCGCACCGGTTCTCCCTGCCAACGAGATTGCTTGGGAGAGATGTGCGAGGTCGGGCACCCTGCACGCGACCAACTCGCCCTTCGCCACGGGTGTACCAGCCACAGTGATGTCCGAAGTGGCGCTCAGCACAGTGACACCGGGTGCGGGTTGCGTCGCGAGAAGAAGCGCAGGGTGGAAAGTAATCGCATCCCAATCCCAGGCCCGAAGATGACCCCGGCTCCGGCCCGCATGATCAAAGATTGTGACCCTCGCATAGTTCGGTAATCCCGCGAACCACGGAATACGACAGGCGCGCCACGATTCAAGCTGATGCTGCAATGCCGTGGCATCGATAAGCGGCAGTACCCGCCCCGTCTGAACATCCGCGGGAGAATCCGGCTGCAGATCGTAAAACATCGGCAGCAGTGCATCCGCGCTCTCCTGCAGTTTCCCGAACGCCGCTGAGCGGCTCCATCCCGCAAGTGCGGTGACGCTCAAGCGTGCCGGCGCAATCCGCGCACGGCAGCGGGAGAGGAAAGTTGCGTATTCGGTGAGACGCCGGTCCGGGCAGTCAAAGTCAATCTGAGCCTCCGTCGCACCAGTCCGGCGCAGAGCTTCTCCCAGCACAGCGGCCACGGAATCTGCAGCGCTCTCCCCCAAGGGCATCGCGCCATCTGCTGCCAGCCGTAATACCGGCACAATCGTTAGCGGGCTTCTCCCCACGGGCGGAAGCTGCAGTGCCCCCGTCAGTCGCCATTTCTCTCCCTCGGCCCGTAGTGTGCCCGCGTGCCAGTAGAGCATCCGTGCATTCTGCTCGCTGAGACGGCGCGCTTCTTCTCCTGTGGGAGGGGAGGATCGATGCCACACCCAGTACCTCGGTTCGATCGGGCGCGAGGGAGACGGCAGGCTCAGTGAAGGTGAAACATCGATCGGCTTATCGGGATTCCTGCCACATCCGACCAGCAGCGCAACGACGGCTGCGAACACTACGAACCAGATGCGCATTGGTGAAAACAAACCGCTCCCTTAAACAGGCACAAAGCAAAGAAATGTGGATATCCGAGCCGCCCCTTTTTGAGCCTCCTGCGCCTTTTCGCGGCTAAAAACCCATTCCTTTACCCGGTCTTACTCGGGAAACCGTCGGGCCACTTCGCGGCCGTAGAGGACCGACTTCCGGTCAGCTTCCGTGGGACGCACCTGGGACGGCATCACAAGGAGCTGCACGAAACGCACTGCCCAGAAAAGGAATGCGTACACAAACGGCACGGCGATCCACATCAGGTAGCTCCAGATCATGACCGGCACATCCGGGAGCAGACGCCCAAAGACCATCACGAGCAGTCTCAGTCCCGCCAGATAGCAGGTCGCCACCGGCGCATAGAGTATAGGAATCCAGTGGGAGAGAAGGCCCAGCATGTAAAAGATCGCCAGAAACCAGGCAGAGAATGCCACGGTATCGATCAGCGAACGCCGGAACAGAGCGAGCACAGGGAGTCGTTCTGAAGGCTGAAAGTGCACCGGTGGATTCATGGGAAGAGGATTAACGGAGCAACGGTTGCGCCTGTCAAACGTGGGGACTGTGCTCGCTCCTGTTCGAACGCGCTTGGCCAATCGTTCCTGCCCCTCGGGAGCTAAGCTCGACTTTGGCCATTATTGCATCTGCCAATCTGGCCTTTTATCCCGAAGGGATTACGTCCCAGAGCCCAGGGTTGCGAAGCCAACGCCATGTAGTTAACCCGCTCCGCTTCACGGGGCGCATATGGAGTGCGGTGGCGAGC
>CBINJX010000684.1:0-3764 GCA_966251085.1 uncultured Verrucomicrobiales bacterium | reverse complement strand
TACAGGTCCCGCTCAAAAGTCCGCAGATCAATCTGATACCGCTTCTGGATATGCTCGCTGAGTGCGGTGACCTTCATCTCCACTTGGCTCAGCTTCACTTCCAGCCGGCTCCGCTGCTCGTGACATTGGGAGAGCTGATTGCGCAGGATTCGCAGATCGTTGTTCTTCTCCTCCACGGCAGCCGCGATGCCTGCGCGCTGTTCGAGCAACGCATTGAGCTGCGCTTCCGCTTCCCCGGCTCGCGCCCTCAATCCTTCCAGGTTGCCCCGGATCTCTTCCGTCTCGGCGGCCGTCGCCGCCGCGCGTTGTTCGTAGTCCTGGATATCGCGTTCGCGCTGCTGAATCAGCTCGCTCAACTCAGCGAGACGCGCCTCCATCGGAGCGCGCTGATGATACAGCGAAGTATGCCGCTGCCGCTCGGTGGCGACCTTAATCCTCAGCTCGTTCAGCTCCGCGGCGACTTCCCCCTCTTGTGCGCGCAGCACCTCCAGTTGGTTTGCTGCTTCGGCGCGGCGGCCATGAAAAGATTCGATCTGCTGGAGCGCCGTCTGCACCTCGTTTTCCAACCCGTTCAGCCGCTCCGATGCCTCGTTGTACCGTGCCTCGATGCTTCCACGCTCTCCCTCGATATTCTGCGACTTGTGCTCGGTTTCCTTCTGCTCGCGTTCGAGATTGATCAGGTGAGCCTGGGAGGTGGAAACGGTGACCATGGCATTCTGCCGGTTCTCACGCGCTTCCTCGATCCTCGCCTGCACGGCTTCGATCTCCGCAAGGATCTCGTCGCGGCGCTGAGTCAATTTAGTGACCTGTGCTCGCGTGTCACCCAGCTCTGCTTCAAGCGCCGCAATTTCATTCTTCCGCTCCAGAAGTGAATCCGACGCTTCCGCCGTTTTACCACCATGAAGTATGGCATTCCCAGAGAGCACCTCGCCGCGAAGAGTGACGATTGCCGAGCCGCGCTGCGGAAAGATGCGAATCGCCGTTTCGAGATCCGGCACGAGCACGGTGTGATTGACGATCCTCTCCACCACCTGCGCGACCTCCGGAGCGTACTTCACCTTTTTGATAAGCCAATCGATCGCCCCCTCCGGTAGCTCGAGCGTCTCGCTTTCCACCAGGGGGAAGACCGAGTCGAACTCCCGCAGGGCGAGCGATGCTTTCCCGAGCCGCTTCGTGGCCAGGGTATTCATCATCGCCTCTGCGATCGCCGTGTCTTTCATCACGACCGTCTGGAGGTTGGACGCCAGGATGGCTTCCACTGCAGGGACGTATTCCGGCGCGACTTCGATGAACTGCGCCAACGCTCCGAGCACTGCCGGCTTGTAGAGCTCAGGGTTGTCGAGGCCTTGCAGAATCGCCTGTGTGCCCGCGCTGAAGCCTTCGCCCGAGGCCACCATTTGTTTGAGCACTTCGAGCTTTGATTCCTTGTCCGAGAGAACCCGCTGGTGTGCACGGAGATCGTGTTCGGTTTGCGTCAGGGCGGATTGTGCCTCGCGGAGCTGTCCCTCGGCTTCGGCGGACTGCGCATTCGCCATCTCCAGCTCATTCTGCGCTCGCTCCAGGTCCGCCTGCGCGGCGCTCTGCTGTTCGCCGATGCGGACGAGAGTCGCCGTGATCTGCTCCAGTTCTCCCGAGAGAATCGCCAGGCGCGCCTCCGCACCCTCGCGCTGTTGGGCGACACTCGAGATCTGTCCCCGCAGGGAGGAGAGCTTGTTTTCGAGCCGCATGACCTCGCCGGTTACAGTGGTGATCTCCTGTTCCGCATCGCATCGCTGCTGCGTGAGGCTCGCGGTTGCCGCCTGAGTCTCTTCCATCCGGCGAAGCTCACTTGCGAGCATCGTGGTGATCTGCTCCAGCTCGGCATCGGTCTGATGCAGCTGCGTTTCGGCCACTCGCAGCTTCTCCTCCGCACCTGCCACATCAGCGCGGTAACGTTCCACGAGCCGGTTGAATTCATCCGCACGCTCCCGGTTGAAGACGATCCGGTTCTCGTGATTTGAGATACGGGTCCGCAGGTCGTTGACCACCCGGCGCCCGGCTTCGAGTTGCTGTTCCAGTTCTTCGAGAGCCGCCCGTTGTGCGCTGGTTTCCGCTTCGTGCCTCTCGATTTCTGCCTCGGCTTCTGTCTGGCGAACGGAGAGAGCGTTGAGTTCGCCGCTCGTTTTCTGACGCTGCTCTTCGAGTGTATCCCACTGGCGTTTGGCCGCGTGGGTTTCCAGGATCTTCAGATCCTGAATGAGTGCCTGGTATCGCCGCGCCTTGCCCGCCTGCCGCTGAAGCGAGCCGATCTGGCGCTTCACTTCTTTGATGATGTCTTGCAGGCGGACCAGGTTCGCCTCGGTCGCCTCCAGCTTCCGCATCGCCTCCTTCTTCTGGAGCTTGAATTTGGTAATGCCCGCGGCTTCCTCAAAGATGCTGCGCCGGTCCTCGGGTTTGGTGGAAAGGATCGAGTCGATCTTGCCCTGCTCCATGATGGAGTAGGCGGAGCGGCCGATGCCCGTTCCCATGAAGAGCTGCTGGATGTCCTTCAGCCGGCACGGCGTTTTATTGAGGAGATACTCCGAACCGCCATCGCGGAAAACGCGCCGGGTGATGGTGACCTCGTTCCAATCCAGCCCGAGTTCCCTCTCGCACTCGGCAAAATTCATCGACACCTCGGCCATGCCGAGCGCGGGGCGGCTATCCGTTCCCGAGAAAATAACGTCCGACATCTCGCCACCTCGTAGTGCCTTTGCCGATTGTTCGCCTAGCACCCAGCGCATTGCATCGAGCACGTTCGACTTTCCGCAACCGTTTGGCCCGACGATGCAGGTCACCCCTTCATGAAAGTTCAGCACCGTCTTTGGTGCGAACGACTTGAAGCCGAGGATTTCAAGGGACTTGAGGTACATGCGCCGGGGCGGATCGACTGGGGCGGAAACTCGACTGTGTTCTATGTGATATCAAGAGGGATATCCAGTGGGGGCGCTGTGTAATGACGAATGACGAATGACGTCCGCCTGCCGGGGAACTCATTCGGACTTTGAGCTTGGGAATTCTTTCGTCATTCGTCATTCGAACTTCGTCATTCCCGACGCGCCATGAATATCCAGCCAGTTACCTCTCTTGGAGAACGTCGCTACCCATCACCGCTCGCGCAGACATGTCCGGAGGAACTCTTTGTTCCTGCGGATATCAAGTGGCCCGACGGTAAGGTTCCCTCGGATGTGCTTGGCTTTGAGCTGGCCGGCCCTCGCGATCGACTGTTCTTTGATCCAAAGGCGACCCGTGCAGCCATCGTGACCTGTGGCGGATTATGCCCCGGATTGAACAATGTCATCCGCTCGCTCTGCCGGGAGTTGGCGCGCAGCTATGGTGTCAGGTCGATCCTTGGTATCCGTGGCGGATACGGTGGACTCGATCCCAGCCGGGGGACTCCTCCGATCGAGATGACACAGGACTTTGTAGAGGACATCCACAAGGATGGCGGGACCGTGCTGCAGACATCCCGCGGTCCTGTGGATACCAGGATCGCTGTCGATTTTCTGATCGACCAGAAGATCGACATGCTCTTTTGCATCGGAGGTGATGGCACCCAGCGCGGTGGACGCGATCTTTATATGGAGTCCTCCCGCCGGGGGCATCCGCTCGCCGTAGTGGGAATCCCGAAGACGATCGACAATGACGTGCCGTTCGTGACCCGCACCTTTGGCTTTAATACTGCCGTCGAGGAGGCATGCCGCGTGATCGACAGCGCGCACACGGAAGCTCGCAGTGTGCACAAT
>CBINJX010000683.1:0-3768 GCA_966251085.1 uncultured Verrucomicrobiales bacterium | reverse complement strand
AAGCGGTGCCTCGTCCCGCAGGCGCGGGACCACCGCACTCCATATGCGCCCCGTGGAGCCGGGCTGAATGCAGGGAGGCTTGCAGAGTCTTAGCCCCCATCACCCGAACCACATCTTCATGCGATGAGCGTTCCCGCTGGAGCAGGTTATCATTTACGGTTCTTCAAGTGGCACCGAATCCTTGTAAACCCGGATGCTGCAGTGCATGGCAGGGTTTACACATCTTGGAATGCCCTTGCATCCGCCCATGAGAGCCGCCCCTTTTTCCAGACACCGACTCCAAGCTGAACAGGGAAACGCGATCACCGCCTTCGTTGTCGCACTGGTGATCTGCGCCGCCGTTGTTGCCGTGATACTGAGCTCCGGCGGGAAGCAGCGAAAACAAGTCCGCCCGACTGAGGCACCTGAGCCGCTTCCCCACTCTGCATCGGCTACGCCGTCTCCGACGCCAATCCCCGACACAGAGCCTGCCCCAGCTACTCCATCGAATTCCGTCACCGCCTCCGATTCCCCGTCCGAGCCATCTCCTGTCGAAGAACCGGCTCCTGATATCGCGACCATTGCCCAGACACCTGCGCTCTGGCCGAAAACGGTGAACCTCATCCAGCCGATGACGGTTCCGATCGTCACAAACGGAAAAGTCGTCGGCCGGGCGCAGGTGCCCGCGAATACTACGGTACGGCTCGTGCGGGTGAGCAATCCGCAGCTCGAGATCGAATACCTGAATCAGCGGCTCACCACTCCCTATCAAACGACCGACCTAGTGGCGCAGGCGACGGCTCTCGCGCGGATACTTCCTTCCAAACTTGCAGCGGCTCCGCAGTCACAGCAAACGCCGGTAGTTGCACACGCCGCTCCCTTCCGCTCTCCCTCCACCCTGCCGTCGCAATCTACGGTTCAGTCGGCGCCCCTGAAAACCTCCAACAAGTATCGCAACATGGCACTGGAGGTCATGGAGGATATCCAGAAGAAGTTCTGGCTCCGGGAATCGGAGCGTTATGCGAAGAAAGCCGGCAGCAGAGAACCAGACATGGTCTGGGGAGCGGGCGTCATGTTTTCGGCGGTAGTCGGCGCTGCGCGGCATGAACCCGGCAAGTATCAGCCGGTACTCCGGAAGTTCTTTGATGGCCTCAATGGTTACTGGGACACGAAAGTAAAAATCCCGGGATACGAGCCGGCTCCCACCTCCGGCAATGGGAATGACAAATACTACGATGATAACGCCTGGATGGTACTCACCTTCTTCGAGGCTTATGAACTCACCCGCAACCCGAGGTTCCGGCGGCGGGCCGAGGAGACCTTGGAGTTTGTGCTCAGTGGGTGGGACGAGACCATGCTCGATGGCGGGATCTGGTGGCATGAAGCGCGAGAGAAGAAGACGCGGGGAAAAAACACCTGCGCCAACGCGCCCGCTGCAGTCGGCTGCCTCATGTCTGCAAAGTATTCCCAGCCGCAGGCTGCGAAGCAACGGATAGAGATGACGCAGAAGATCGTCCAGTGGACCGTGAAAAACCTGCAACTCAGCGACGCTCTCTTCGCGGATTCGATCAGCCTCGATGGAGGCAAGAATGAAGGCAAACTGACCTACAACTCCGCACTGATGCTTCGGGCATTTCTGGGGTTATACCGTGCGACCAACAATCCGGAATATCTCAAGGAAGCCCAGCGAATCGGACGCGCGGCGGATTGGTTCCTGAGTCGCGACACGGGTGCTTATCGTGATCCTGTGAAATGGGCGCACCTGATGGTGGAAGCCGACCTGGAACTCTACCGGACGACAAAGGAGGAGTATCTGCTCACGCGTGCCAGGAAGAATGCGGACTTCTACTATCAGACATGGAAACAGAATCCGCCGGATGACCTGATCTCCATCGCATCGATCGCACGCACCCTGTGGCTGATGGCCGATGCGGAATCCGAAGTCGGCCAGAAGTTCTGGAAAGCAGTGGACGCGGGGAAGACACGCTAGGCTCGACTCAGGGCAATTTCCTGCGAGCATCTTTTCCGAAGTGCCAGGCACCTTAAGAACAGCCGCGCATTTCCATGAGGTCCGGATACAGACACGCCCTCCCAGGAAAAGGACTCCAAGGATCTGCCCTGCCACCACTTTGAGGTAGAAAGGCAGACGCCGCCTCCTCGTCCAGACCGGCCAATGTCGAGCGGAGTAACAGATGCGGCCCTCGCCGTGCGCACATCTCGACATTTCGCGAAGATTGCGGCCCTTTTGGTGCGCACGTTTTGACGTCTCCGCCAAACTGCGGCCCTCATCGTGCGCGCATTTTGGCATTTCACCAAGAATACGGCCCTGGCGGGGCGCACATTTGGCGGATTCTCTCAAATCGCGGCCCTCGCCGTGCGTACGTTTGCAGCATTTTTGCAAATTGCGGCCTTTTCAGTGCGCACATTCAGCAAATTTCCAGAAATTGCGGTACCCACCGTGCGTACATTTGCAGGATTTCTGCGGAATGCGGCCCTCGCGGTGCGTACATTTTGGCAATTCTTGCAAAATGCGGCCCTCCCAATGCGCACATTCCGGCATTTTGCCCAAAACGCGGCCCTCTTCGTGCGCTCATTTCGAAAGCTGCGGGAAACCAGAGAGGAGAATCGGGAAGTGTAGGCACTCCGATGATGAAGGACATCCGCCAGGACGCGATAACTTGTTAGCAACGGCCAGAGTTGAACTGAGTATTGCAACGTCACCGGGTCAGCGGGGACCTCATCCGGTGGCTCGCGGCTCAGGGACGTGCCGCATTGATCAGGCAGAGTCTCCCTGAAAGGCTGGCCCACTGCCGCCGAGCGGCTTTTTCAAAGCGAAGGAATTCATGCCATGAAAAAGCCGCCGGCACCCGTGCATGTCGCGGGCACGAACAAGGGCGAGGAGCTTTCATTGAATAAGGGGAAGGAGCCTGGGCGAGGGAAAGGGAAGCACTACCGCTCGGCACGGGACTCCACCGCGGTGAACTCGTCGGCAAGGGATCCGATACATCCCGCAATGCCAAACATCCCGCCTCCCTGAGAAACACATCCGAACCGCAATGAGTACGATGCCCCCCAGCACGACACCGAGCGGACACACAGCCGTGACGGCACTGCGCCGGTACGTACGGAAACACGAGACGTCCTCGGCATCTGTGGAGCGTTGTGAACTTTGCTCGGTGGCGCTCCCTTCCAAACACCGGCATCTGCTCGAAATGCCGGCGCGCAGCCTCGTCTGTGTATGCACACCCTGTGCGTTGCTCTTCGAGAATGTGGTAGGGGGACGCTACAAGCTGATCCCACGGGATGCAGTGGTTTTGCCGGATTTCCGGATGTCCGACGTCCAGTGGGCCAGCCTTGCGTTGCCGATCCATCTCGCCTTTCTCTTTCGCCAGACACCGCAGGAGGGTGTCACTGCGTTTTATCCGAGTCCCGCCGGAGCGACGGAATCACTTCTTACCCTTTCGGCGTGGCAGGACCTCGTCGCGGAAAACCCGCTTCTCTCCACCATACAATCAGATGTGGAAGCCCTGCTCATAAATCGCGTCGGTTATTCTCGCGATTATTTCCTGGCTCCGATCGATGTCTGCTTTGAACTCGTCGGACTCGTACGGACCCATTGGCGTGGTCTCTCCGGAGGCTCGGAGGTCTGGAGTGAAATCGAGCGATTCTTCGAAGAACTGCGGGCCCGCTCCAAGTCGCAGGCAACAGACGGAGGGCGTCATGCCTGATCTCTCGTTTCAAGTCACGGGAGTGGAAGCCGCCGCATTCGGCCTCGCCCCCCTGCTGCAT
>CBINJX010000682.1:0-3770 GCA_966251085.1 uncultured Verrucomicrobiales bacterium | reverse complement strand
GTGGGTTTGCGTGGTAAACCGTGACAGGCGTCTGGACCGGATCTCTTCTGGGCGAGGTGCGGTAGTTTGGCATCCCGCGGGAGAACGCTGCAGTAACGGCCAGTCTGGAGGTATTCATGTGATCCTCCATATAGTCCTCCGGGGAGTGGGTGAGGATGATACTCGGCGCGACTTCCCTGATGATACCGCCGAGCCGGCGCAGAGTGCGATCATCATAGAAGATTTGCAGATCGTTTGCGATCGGCGGATGCCAAGTCGCGCCGAGAAGTTCTGCGGCGCGTTGCGCCTCCTGCCTGCGGACGCGCTTCGTCTCAGCAGCCGACATCGTCATGCTGCCGAGATTTCCGGTGGAGAGATTCAGATAATGAATCTCCCAACCAGCATCACGAAGCAGCAACAATGTGCCGGCCATGACGAACTCGATGTCGTCCGGATGCGCGGCGATGGCGAGGGCGCGGGGCACGGCTCGAGAGCGTTATCCGACCGGAATTTCGCTCACCTTGACCGGCCTGCCTTCTGCGGCAGAGCGATCGGCGGCTGCAATCACTCGATGTGTGCGGAACGCATCTGCGAAGCTGGTGAGTGCCATCTCGGTCCCGGCATCGATCGCATCGAAGAAGGCCTGAAACTGCGTCTGGTACGGATGATCGCTCACATCACCGGAATCGAGCATCTTCATGGCCAGTTGCGACCACGTGTGCTTGTTCAGTGCGCCGAGTTTTTGTGAGTGGAACTTGTTATCCAGTATCGAGCCCTCGCTACCTACGAGGTGTGTATGGAAGTAGTACGGCTGCAGGCAATCCACGACGGCAGAGCATTTGCCGATCGTGCCGTTTGCAAATTTCAGGATCGATGTGGACGTAGTCTGGTATTCGTAAGCCTGAAAAGAGGGATGAGCGCTCTGAGTAGCGTAGGACGTGACCTCTTCGACCTCGGCATCCATGCAGAGAAGCAGCGCGTCCAACGCATGGCATCCCGCAGTGAGCAGTGCGCTGCCGCCCAATTCCTTCTTCGTATTCCAGCGGTACTGTCCGTACCACGGCCCGATGCCATGGAAGTAGTCGATCTCGCCGTAGTGAACCTTTCCGATGAGCCCCTGATCGAGTACGGCTTTGGTGGAAATGAATTGTGACGAGTAGCGGCACTCGAAGCAGACACAGGTCTTCACTCCCGACTCGTCTGCTGCCTGCTTCATCCGAAGAATGTCGCTCCACTCGATCGCAAGGGGCTTCTCTATGATGATGTGTTTCCCGGCCCGAACTGCTGCGATGAACTGTTCTGCGTGCTGGTTCGGATAGCTCGTGATATCCACGACATGGATGTCGGGATCCGATAGCATTGCATCCAGGTCAGTGAATGCACGGATCGGGCTGCCGTGAGTAGCGCTCAGTTCGGCGGAATCGAGAGAACGGGAACTCCAGACTGCGGTGACGTGAGCTTGATTGGAGGCATTGATGGCGGCGATGTGGGCGGTGGCGGCCCAGCCGTAGCCTATCACGGCGACGTTGTACTTTTTCATGGGTGAAAACAAATGGGGGTGAATGCGGAACTATTGTTCTCCCCGGAGATATGCAATCAGATCCGCCATCTCCTGCTCAGTGATCGCTTTCTCCAAACCTGCCGGCATGAGCGAAACAGAGCTCGCGATCAGGGTCGCTATTGCGGAGCGGGAGAGTGTTTCCTCCTGTCCTCCTGGTTGCCGGATTGTGATGCTCTCCGGTGTCTCTGAGGCAATGACACCCATCATCATGCGGCCGTCCTTCATTTCCACGGAGTACGCTGCAAATCCGGGTGCGATTTCATGCTCCGGCACCACGATGTGGAGAAGGATGCTCTCTTTCGGCTGATTGCGGATATCAAAGAGATCAGGCCCAACCGGTGAGCCTTCGCGTTCCATACGGTGGCATGCAGCACAGGCCCGGCGAAATACCTCGCGGCCATTAGAAGGATGCGGATTGAGCTGGAGGGAGGCCTTCGCCGTTTCGAAAGCTTGTCGGCGGTCACCGCTGGCGGGTTCGGCAAAGAGTTTGCCTGCACGCTCGCGAATGGTTGCATCCGAATGCTTCAGCAGTTGCCTCCGGCTGAGAGAATCAACATCGCTCGCAGTGAGTGATCCTGCTTCTAACGCATCTAACAGAGACCGTACGAGATGCGGTCGTGAGCATAGGGTGCTCAGGACGGTTTGGCGAAGCCCCGGGGAAAACCGCTTCCAGCGTGTCGGCTCCAGCAGGGGCATTGCTCCTTCTGGTCCGGGGAGCCGGGCCAGTGCTTTTACTGCAGCATTCTGCGCCTGTGGGTCTGTTGAATCGAGCGTTGAGATTAGCGGAGCGCCGGCTCTTTCGAAGTTCGTGAAGCCCAGTAGATCAATGGCCAGCAGGCGAAGTTGAGCGGTTGAGCTGCTTTCAGTAAGCTTGGTTGCTCTGGTAATGATTCTTCCGAGCTCTGGGCTCGAGGAAACGTCAGGCAAACTCCCGGCGGATTCGGTGAATCCCGCAACGATAGCGACAGCTGCATTCTGCGCCGAACCTACGGAGCTGAGCAGTTTAGATAGCGCCAGATCACGCTCACCGGGGGAGACCCGTTTGCCAATAATCTGCGCAAGGTTGTGAACAATCGTGAGATCTGGTGGTTCGCCGCTTTCCAATATAGCCTCCAGTAACTCCTTCTCGATTCCCGCAGCGCTGCTCAGGATCGCAGCACGCGTCCAGCGGTCCGCCGCATCCTTCCGTGCAACGGCGGCTAGCGCATCAACTCGATCAGCAGGAGGGATTCCTGCGAGTGCCAGCGCGGAGGCAAACCGCACACGCGGATTTCCATCGTGGGCCAGCTTCCGGGCCGATTCGGGTGTCAGGCGAACTATTTGCTCTCGGATATCTGGAGCGATGTGCGCCGTTGCATGCTGAACCACCGACTCATCCAGCGCATCGAGTTGTGTCAGGATCGAGAGCAATGCCGCCGTCTTTGCGGGATCTGTGGCGTCTTGGAATGCTTGACGCAATTCCGCGCGTTTCAGGGTATCTTTCCGCTCGATGAGGAGCCGGTATGCGGTCTGGCGTTCCCATCCATTCTGGCTGCCGAGGCGCTTGAAGAGGGAGTGCGTGGTTTCGTCGGGAACAAAGCGTGTCTGTGTGCGCGCAGGTGCTTTTTGGGAAACGCGCCATATTCGGCCGTGATCTTTCCCCGATTCGAAATCGGTATGCTTGCGCACCTCCTCGGGCAGGTAGTCCGGGTGCTCGATTACTTTCCGGTACATGTCGCATACATACAGCGCACCATCGGGGCCGCTCGCGAGTGCTACCGGGCGGAACCAGTCGTCACGCGAGGCCAGGAATTCCCGGCCGGAAAATGCCGAAACTGCAGCGAAAGTTGCACCGCGCGGCTCCAAACGGTCCAGGTGAACGAGATTTCCGGTTGGATCGCAGGAGAACGCATAGCCACGATAGTTCTCGGGGAGCGCGCCTCCGGGCCAGATCGTCACCGCACATGCTGCGCTGAAGGTCCCGGCATGTGAGTCGGCAGTCGTGATATTGCTGCTGATTGGAAAAATCCGCGCAGCACCGCCTCCGCCGCGAAGCAGAGGATTCGGCACGAGTTCGGGACAATTTTGGACGGTGTCGGAGAAGGCGAGATGCGGATTGCGCCGGAGCGCAACTGACGGAAGGACCACATGCTGAACCTGAATTCGGTTCATGCAGATAAAGCGCCGACCGAACTCATCGAAGCTGTGGCCGTACTGACTGCGGCCATCCACCGCCTCGAAGTGTCCGCTT
>CBINJX010000681.1:0-3776 GCA_966251085.1 uncultured Verrucomicrobiales bacterium | reverse complement strand
CGAGCGCCCGGTACACGGAGCCCATGCCTCCCGCACCGAGCATTTCCTGGAGTTCGAAACTGCCAAAGTGCCTTCTGGCACGAGCCGCGGCACCGCATGCCGGACAATGAATCAGGGCAAACGCCTCTTCATCGCTCACGTCGATCGATGTACCGCAAGTCTCGCAATTCTGTAATACAGGCTCAGTCAGGTCCGCCATGGGATTCGTGAGAATAGACATACTAGCAGCCGCTCCCCGGGTGGCAAGAGCCGCCCGGGCATACACGGGAGTGGGGGTGGTGGTTGAGGGTGTGGCTCGGGTGACAGGGATCGCTACGGCACGCTTGCCGTCGCTGCGGACTGCATGCCGGCCTGCTGAATGCCGCCCGGTCCAGTGGTGGTCGCCGGGCTGGAAGCAACGGATTGGGCAATCTGTACAAAGTCAAAAACCGTCGTGCAGAGTTCCTGTGGAGTGTGCGAGGTGACAGCGAGGCCGACATGTATTTTCGCCCCCATTGGCACCGTCACGTTGCGATATTCCTGCCAGGTAAAACCATCCTTCGAAAGGTACCCAGTGAACTTATTGCCTTGGCGAACCAGCCTGAGCCACTGCGGCACAGAATGATCCGTTTCCACCATAGAGATGGACTCGGCGCCCGGCGACGGACGGTGCTGAAGCGTCGCTTTGCTACTCGGAGTGGCGCCGAGGAAGACGTTTTTCGAGTTGGGCTCGAGAGATTCCCGGAACATCAATCCCGCCTTCGACCACTCGTCCTTGTTCTCCACGTCAGTCACGCGGGCGATGATCTGCCCATCGCCCTCCAGCAGGCGTGATGCAAACTGGAACGAATCTTCCTTGCCCCAGATGTCAACTCCGCCACCCGTCACCAGGATTTCGCCCGCTTTCCGGTCGATCCTGGCAGAGCCCAGGCGTTCTGTGTTGATATCCCGGCTCGTCAGTTGCGGGCTCGCATACCAGTTCACGGGTCCGAAGAAAGCCGCAGCGAGATCCGTTGAGCCCGAGTTGCCGGAACCCCTCAGCTCAAATTCCGGAATCCGGGCGGTCGAGTCATCCTGCTTCTGGGTTGCCTTGGCGATTGCGAGTCGTGCATAGCGAGTGCGTGTAGGCACAATCAGGCGTTCCGTGTGCGCCGCAGTATTTCCAGAGACCTGATCCACGGTCTCCCACGTCTGTCCATCCGGACTGACCTGAAGCGCGAAATCCGCGGTATTGAACGCAGGGGATTCCCCTCCAGCGCTCGCATGACGAACTCCCCAGCCTGTGATCGTTTTCGCCTCGCCCAAATCCACCTGCAGCCATTTCGGGCCTTGTTCCTTCGCACACCACTTCGTCCTGGGATCTCCGTCGAGAGCCTTTTCAGGCTGTTCATCGAACTTTTCAGTCTTGATGAAGTCGCTTGCCATTGCCTTGGCGGCTCTGGCGAGATTTTCATCGGTCGGCCGCGCGGATGGAAGAATCAGAGGAAGATCGGGAATATACTCGGGTTTCGCCTTTGCCGCGGCAATCAGCAGCCTTTCAGCCTCTTCTCTGATGCCGTTCATCGCGGCGAAGACGCCTGCCTGCCATGAACGCTGCGCAGCAGCCTCCGGGGGCAGGCCTGCCGGCGCCGATGCGGCAGAAGCCGCGAGCAGGCTCTCCGGGGAGAGGTCGCTCCAGGCAACATTGCCGCTTCCCTGGATATCCACACCCGCGTCGGTCGCCTTGAGGATTCGTCCATTGAGTGCGGCACCGTTTTTCTTCCGCAGGGCGACCTTTCCACTAGCCTTCGGAAGATCCGCGATCAGCGTGCCTTTCCAGCCTGCCAGCGCATCGATTTTCTTCAGCAATCCGCTGCGCTCTCTTCTTGCCTGATCGCCATTGAGTGGCACGCTTGCCAGAGTCTGCCGCGCCTCAGTGAAAATCCAGCGACGGCTCTGCTCCGCAATCCTGGGACGGGCCATGTTGAGCGCCGTCATTTCCGCCGCAAATTTTTTGTCTCGCTCCTTCCGTTCCGCTTCAGCGCGTTGCTCCAGATCCTTCTTCAGCTGTTCGAATCGAGCCGACAGTTTTCCCTTCGTCCTCAGCGCATTGCTCATGGAGGAGAGATTGTCGGAGACGCGCTGCTGGTCCACGCGGGTCTTCGCCATCTTCACCATCTCCAGCGCACCGCGATATTCGCTGAAATCGGCCAGATAATCGGATACCGCCGATTTGTAATCGGCAATCCACGAGAATTTACCACGCGGCATTGCCGTCTGATACTGCCGGAGCAATGTTCCCGCGTCGTCAAACTCCGCCAGATGCCAGTCCTTCAACCCCGCAACGAGCGGGGCAAATGCTTCATAGTTCTCACGGGAAGCGTCTCTGAGCGCCGTCGCCGGAACAGGCTCGTTCGACGTCATCATTGTGGCCAGATCACGGAAAAACTTTCCCAGTTCTTCCTCCTCAGCGCCGCCGGCTGGCATTTCCCTCGCCTTTAGAGCGGCAAATGCCTCTCGCGCTGCATCCTGACGCCCGGCGAGCATTTCCGCCAACCCCGCATGTGCCAGGCTCCACTGCGCAAGCGGTGCCGGAGTCTTCGGATCGCTTCCCAGCGTCTGGAATACCTGGGCTGCCTCCGCTGCGCTGCCCACGAGTAGCTCCTGTCGTGCGGCTTCAAACTGCTTGGTCCGTTGAACATCCGCGCTTCCCGAAACGACAGGCGCCGTGAAGGTAGAAGCGGCCGGTGAACCGCGTTTGCCCTTGTCCGAATTCGAGCTGAAATACCACAAAGCCCCGGCTCCCAGGATCGCTACGAGACCGAGCATGCCGAAGGTGACATAACTCCAGATCTTCTGCTCCTCCTCGGTCTCGAGCACGAGACGCTGCTTTGCCTGCGGTTTGGTTCCCTTTTTTTCCAGCTCGGCGCGAGCATACTCGAGATGCTCGATGAACTCGTCGTAGCTGGAGTATCGCTGATCGGGGTCTTTCAGCAGTGTGCGATTGATGACGTAAGCCGTGGGGCTCGAGACATGGGGAGCAAACGCCTGCAGGCTCACCGTCTGGCTCTTCAGGTGCTTCAATGCCACCATCGTAGCGTCTTCCGCCTCATACGGCGGACGTCCAGCGATCGCATGGAAGAGCGTGGCGCCGAGCGAATACATGTCGCTCCGGAAATCTTCCGGTTTCTGGTCCAGCTTCTCCGGGGCCACGTAATAAGGAGTGCCCCAGATTTCTCCGCCGCCAGACGCCGCGGCTTCCAGCATTGCCAAACCGAAATCCACAATCTTCGCCGTATGTGAGTCTGCAAAAAGGATATTCCCCGGTTTCACATCCCGATGAATCAACCCATGCTGATAAGCCGCGCGAAGTCCCTGCGCGATCTGTGAGCCGATTTGCAGGACCTGCGCCTCCGCGACCTGTCCCTGCAGGCTGATCAGGTCATCGAGGGTTCCCTTATCCACCAACTCCATCGCAATATAGAACCGGCCGAGATCCGTTCCCGTGGTAAATACCCGGACGACGTACGGATGGTTGATGGCTGCCGTGATCGATGCCTCCGTCTCGAGCTGGGTTACCAACTCCTCATCCTGCGAGTGATCGATCCGCAGGACCTTGAGAGCCACCAAACGATCCAGGCTGGTATCGCGAGCCTTGTACACCACCCCCATGCCCCCTCGGCCAACCACTTCGAGTAGCTCGTAGTGCGCAATGAACGGACTCACCACAACTTCTGCTCCGCACGCAGGACAGGCAACCCGCGTCAACGGCTCCAATCCGGTGACGTCCATGGACGCCTGACACACCGGACAGACCT
>CBINJX010000680.1:0-3776 GCA_966251085.1 uncultured Verrucomicrobiales bacterium | reverse complement strand
CAGATAAAGAGCAAGTTGCTGAAGAGGCCGGGCTAACTGCCGGGCTGCATGCTCGGAGTCATCGATCTTCGAATACCCCTTGATGATATTCTTCGCCCCAGCCCGTCGAAGGTTGTTCTCGAATATCTCATCCGGATCGTAGAGGTAACTGACGATCTGCTGGAAGCTGGCGAAATACTCGGCCAACTCCGGAGCGAGGGTCCCATTTGGAATAAAAAACCCGGCCATCGCACTGTATTCGATGGACCGGGTACAATCTGCATAAAAACGGTCTTCCGCGAGGGCCACGATGTGGTCGTAGCCGAGAATCTCCAGGTGAGCTTTCGGAAAAGCCTCACGCAGCAACTTGATCGCGGGGAGCGTGAGAATGAAATCCCCGATGGCTCCCCCACGGATGACAAGGATGCGCGGCTTCGTCACGCGAGCGACAACTGGATACCCAACCTATTATTGGGTGGAGGGGGCAAATCCTCCGAGAACCCCCTGCCCCTCCCATGTTGCGGGTCGGTTCCAGGGAATGGTGCTAACCCGGTTCGGGTCTTCCTCGGTGGCACACCCGGAAAGCGAAAGCGCCCCTGCAGAGAGCAGGAGCGCTAAAGCGATTGTTCGAATCATGATTGGTCGATTAGACCACTCGTCCGCAATTACTGCTGCGGAACCTGAACGCTTTCACCAGCGGGAGCCTGCGGCTGAGCAGCAGCTGCTGCTGCTTCTTCAGGCTGAGGCGCACCAGCCGGCTGCGGACGCTGATTGCGGTTTCCGGCGAAGACCACACGGTCACCCGGCTGAACGGAAGTACCACGAGCGGTAGAACCAGGGACCACGTCAGCAATCGAGGTGGAAGGCTCAACAGAAGTGATCTTGAGACGAGCGACCGGCTGCCCCCCACGGAGAACGAGCAGAGGAGCGTTCACGGCTGCGCCCTGACGATCACCCACATCGAGGACCACGAAGTTCCAGCCCTGATTCACTGCGAGGATACGGCCAGTCAGCTCCTGATTGGCAATGCCCTTCTGGTAACGCTCAACAGTTGCTTTTGCAGTCTGAAGACCTTCTTCAGCTTCCTGTACACGGGCATTGAGGGTCTCCTGCACGGCCTTGAGTTCATCACGCTCGGCAACTGCACGCTTCAGGTCCTCCTCGAGCTGCACGATCCGCGGATTCTGAGCCGCTGTTTCCGGATTCGGATTCTTGAGATCCTCGATCTCCTTCGTCATCTGAGCGATCTGCTGATTGCGCGTCTGGATATCCTGCGCGAGCTGATCAGCTTGGGCTTTGGCGTCCTTGAGTTCGGTCTCAGCAGCCGTGAGTTTCTGCTTGGTCTCGTCGAGGGATTTAGTGGTCGCCGTCAAATTATCCTGCGACTCCTTCAGATCCTTCTTGGTGGTGTCCAACGTCCTTTGTGTGGACGCAAGATTATCCTTAGTCTGAGAAAGATTTGTCTGCAGGTCTTGGATTTTACTCTTCGTCATGAAGCCGAGACCCGCGGTCAGCAGCGTGATGACAATCGATATCACGAGGAGGATTTTGGCCATAAAAAGCTAATAGGACTTTTAAGGGGAAAACTGAGGGGTAGCCGGCGCGCTTTACCGGGCTGAATTTAGCGCGTGGTCTTTAAAGCCACGAAGTTTTGTCATTGCAAGGGATAATACGTATTTTTTGTGCGCATTTCCGGTTGTAATTCATCCCTTTCCCCGCATAGTTTGCAGTCCCGCCAGGGACTGTGGATTGAGGGCTAGCAAACCCCGCCAGGGCCGGAAGGCAGCAACGGTAGTTAGACCCTCTCTGTCGCAGATCTCTGGCGGCTTTTCTTTTTCTACGTAGGGCAATGAGGTGAAATACAGGGGCATCTCCGATGCACGGAGTTCCACCGAAACGGCGGATGCATTATCTATATAGCGGTCGGCGCAATCTGCACGGGAAAGTTCCAGCTCCGTGTGATTTTTTACCATCCGCGCGGACGGCTCGAACGATTGTCCACAAAGAGGTGCAAAGGCACAGAGAAGGAGGGGCCTTTCTTGGCTGATGAGCCCAGCGGCGTGATGTAACCCGCCGTAGAAAACTGCGAAAGCAATCGCCGCAAAGGGGGCAGACAACACAGAAGAGAAAACCAGGCGATGCGGCAGGCGTTCCTCCTTGAGACTTTTAAGCCTTTTCGCGGCCAAAATTGATTTTTCGTGGAAGTGACTGAGCTCGAAGTCGAAAATCGGTTGGTTTCTTCCTCTAAACGCATTTAATCGCGCGCCATGTTCCGCACCGGCGCACAGATGTTGCTCCTCGTTCTTCTAGTGGGACTCGTGCTTTTCCGCGAGTCGGCACATTGGCCCGGTGCGGCTTTGGACCAGCGGTGGGCGGATTGGCTGAGCCTGAATGCCGGACGGAAGAGTGCAGCCGAGGTTCCGCCCGTTGCGTTAATCGCAATCGATGACGCCAGCCTGAGCGAGCATCCGTGGCCTTGGACACCACTCGATTTTTCCCTCTATTTTCAGGCGGCACAACCATTCAAACCCGCAGTCATTGCCATCGAGGACCCGCTCGATTGGGACCGTGCGGAAATCCCACCAGAGGAACGGCAGCAACTCCCCCAATACGAACGAATCTTCAGGGACGTGCTGCTCCGCACCCCGAAGCCGCTTCTTGGAAGCCGACTCGGTCTCCCGGAAGACCCACAGATTATCCCCCCGCTTCAGGCGGTCCTCACTCTGCGGAGGGTCCAGGGAGATATTAGAGAGATTCCCGAATTCCCGGTAATCGAGCGTCAGCCAAAGGAAGAATTCCGCCTCTCTGCTCCGCTGGGCTTCACCAATTTGCCTGCAAAAGAGCATCCGGACAGCTTCGTGCCGCTGGTGCTGCGATATCGCGGGCAGGTGGTTCCATCCTTCGTGCTCCGGGCGGCGATGCTCTGGTATCAGGCATCACCGGATGAAGTAGAGGTGCAGGCCGGCTCTCACATCGCACTCGGCAATCAGGTCCGCATCCCAATCAACGAGCGCGGCGAAATGCGGGTGAACTGGGGTGTCCCACGCACAGTATTTTCCTTTGAGGATCTCCTGCTGACGGCTGAGCAGGCAGCGGCCAAGACCGAAACGACTATCCCAGCGGAACGACTTGCCGGGGCAGTCACGATCCTGGCCCGCACGGATGAAGCCGTGCGCACAGTTCCGCTCCCGCTGCAGCCGGACGCCTCCCCGGGCGCATTGTTTGCCACTGCTGTGGGAACGATCCAGACACAGTGGTTTGTTCAGCGGATCCCTTACTGGTTCGACTGGTGCCTCATCGGCGCAACCGCACTCCTGAGCTTCCTCGTACCACACTGTCGCAAAAGTCGGGTCACGATCGTCACACTGCTCATTCTGGCGGTGTATGCGGGCGTGGCGTTTATCGTATTTCAGCGCACACTGACCTGGTTGCCTGTGCTGCTGCCTTTGGGCCTCGCTCTCTTTGTAATTCTATACCGTCTGGCGACGCCGGATTGGGTGGTAAAACCCAAGCGGCCGGTACTTTTGTGAAGATTGATAGTTGAGATCAGCCAATGAGCGGGGCGCGTGAAGCGGGAAGAAAGTACTCAGTGCTCAGTGCTCAGAAGTCAGTAAACAGCCCCGGCTTTGCCCGCCTCACCCGATTGGATGGGCCGGTGCACGGCACTCAACTTGATACTTCTCTGAAAGTGAATAGTTGAGGGTTGAGAGTTGAGAGCCATGCACCGGCAGATCGGAGCAGCTGACCGTGGCGAAGCTGGAATGGATCGTTCACGTGCGATGGCCCTCCCGCGCGGT
>CBINJX010000679.1:0-3780 GCA_966251085.1 uncultured Verrucomicrobiales bacterium | reverse complement strand
CGACGACACTCTGAGTGTCATTTGGTACATCACGTGTGTTATTTTGGACACTTTTCGCGACACTCTGGGGGTAGTTTTTGGGGGAGGAGGGGCCTCCGGAGTGTCAGCTGTAATGAAAGGCTACACCACGTACTTCGGCGACTCGATCCTCTATCATCCTCGCCCTTCCCCCAGCCGCTCCGCCGCCAGCAGAATTCCTGCGGCCTTATCCAGCGTCTCCTGCCACTCCTTCTCCGGCTGCGAGTCCGCAACGATCCCCGCGCCTACATGAAAATGCGCCTGACCACTCTCCACGACTACCGTGCGGATCGCGATATTGAACTGGCTCTCACCTCCGAACCCGAACCAGCCGATCGCCCCCGTGTACAATCCGCGCGGGAACGGCTCCAGTTCGTCGATGATCTCCCGCGCGCGTTTCTTTGGCGCGCCGGTGATCGATCCTCCGGGAAAACAGGCCCGCAGCGCCGCCACGTGATCCACCTCCGGGCGCAGCCGCCCCTCCACGGTGGATACCAGGTGAAACACATGCTCATACCGCTCCAGCGCAAGGAGTTCCCGGACCACGACGCTCCCCCATTCGCAAACCATCCCGAGATCGTTTCGCTCCAGATCGGTGATCATCACCAGCTCCGCGATCTCCTTCGGTGAAGTGATCAGGTCGTACGCCGATTTCTCATCCGCCAGACGGTCCGCCCGCCGAGGACGCGTGCCCTTGATCGGGCGTGTGCGGATCACACCGCCCGAGATTTGGAGGAAGGATTCCGGCGAGGAAGAAAGCACCGCGCGCTCACCTAACTCCAGATAAGCGGCATACGGCGCCGGTGAGTAATGCCGCAGCGCCTCATAGAAAGCGAACGAGTCGCCCTGCCACTCGGCGACAAAGGGATGTGAAAGATTGACCTGATAGATGTCCCCCGCCGCAATGTACTCCTGTGCGCGTGCCACCATCGCCTGAAACCGCTCCGCCGTGAGACGGGGTTGGAAGTGCAGAGGCCGGGGCGCAGCGGCGGAAGGCGTGAGTACAGGGGCCAGCGCCGCCGAAAGATTACCGCGCTCCAGCCATACGCCATCGGCATGCCGGTAGAAAAGCGCCTCTTCGTACACCCCAAAGCAGAACGCTCCATCATACTCGATCCACCCCGCGGCAAAACCTTGCGGCAGATTGGCATCGACGAGCGCCCCCTGCTGCCGGGAGCGGACCATCTCCTGAAGCCGGCACCAATCCCGGTCCACCTGCCCACGGATTATTTCCACAGGTCGCGCCGCGATAATGGAGACCCGGCTCCGCTCTCCCGCCTCGAGTGCCGAGTCAAAAAAAACCAGTCCCTGCAAATGACGCAGCCGCGACGCCACCTCCACCGGCGAGAGATCGCCGAGCCGGTGGTTGAGTATTGGCAGCGTATCTGAAGACATCGCGCGTCCCGTTGCGCGAGAAGCCGATCCTTTTCAAATCAAATCTTTAGAGTAACGTGCGCGCCTCATTCCAATGAAAGCTTTCCCTGCCCTGCTCCTCGCCGCCGCCCTGCTCGCACCGACGGTGCACGCCCAGGAAACACCGGCAGCCCCAGCTCCCCAGGAGCCCGCGCCCGCTGCTGAAAGCCCCGCCGCGGCACCAACCCCCGCAGCCGATACGCCCGCACCCGCTTCCGCTGCGGCGACGGAACCAGCGCCTGCCCCAGCTCCCGTGGATCTCACTCCTGCCAAGGATGTCCCGCTCCCAAAGACAGAGTCCACCTTGGACCTCATGCCCGCCCAGGATACGACACCCGCACCCGCGCTCGAGCCGGCACTGATCCCTGAAACACCCGAGTCGATGCCAAAGCCGGAAGGAAGCGCGATCGAAGAGCCGAAGACCGAGAAACAGGAAAAGGATAAAGCAAAGGTGAAGCCGAACAAGACAGCGGCAGCCAGTGACGAAATGGCTACCCGCGTGCGCTATCGCCAGATCAAAACACGCGCGATGAAGGATCCCGCGATTCAGGCAGAGTGGGAAACGGCCCAAGCGGCCCGCACCGACTACGAAAAGCGGGAGGCACTCAAGCGCTATTACGCACTGCTCTACTCGCGCATGGAGAAGATGGACAAATCGCTGAAAAAAGAGATCGAAGCCCGCAAGCCCATGACCGTCCGTCGCCTCCAGCAGACCCGTATCGAGCCCACCGTTCCGCCGGATCATGCACCCCGCGTTGAGCGCGTCGAGCGTGTGGAGCGCACCGTCCGCACCAGGGCGCAGTAGGAGCGGGACCGATTTTCTTCGCGGGAGCGCAAAAAGCAAAACTTTCCAGTTGCGTTCCCCCGAGAGCGAGTTATTCTCTCGCCCTCACTCAGACGGCGCATTCGTCTAGAGGCCTAGGACACAGCCCTCTCAAGGCTGGTACACGGGTTCGAATCCCGTATGCGCTGCCACTCATTTCTCTCTGAAATCGAGTGTTTATGCAGGTTTCCTCTGAACCATTCTCCTCAGGGAATACCGCCACCTCATCGATCCTGCTTATGCCGTGATCAGAGGCATACTCTGCTCTTCTGACATGGCATCACGATGATTGCGATCGCCTCTCCTCGAACCGGAGAGCTCACGCGGATCGTGACGCAGCGGCATCGAGTCGGTGAAAGAAGCGAAGCTGGCTTACGCCAGGAAGGTGGTTAGCAAAGGGAGCGCAGCGATGAGAACCTCAACAGAACCAGGCAATTACGGCGTGGTCTGCAACCTGCTCCTATCGGTTGCGCAAATTTGTAAACTGTCAGGACAGTGCTTCGATACATGAGAACAATTTTGGTTGTGGACGATAACGATATGACTCGCGAGATGCTAAGAAGGCAGCTCTGCGAGGCTGGGTATCGTGTGGTGTATGCGCGGGATGGAGTGGAGGCATTAACTGCTGCAAAGTTGGAGCAGCCGGACTTGGCCATTGTTGACCTGGTGATGCCCTCGATGGACGGCTTTGAATTTGCCAGGCAGCTGCGGGTTGATCCCGCCACAGCGCAGGTACCGGTCATCTTCCACACCGGCGGGTACAATGAACACGAAGCTCGCCCGCTTGCGGAGGCCTGCGGGGTTGATCACATCCTGCTCAAAGGTTGTACGTCCGAGGAATTGCTGGGGACGGTCAGCTTGGCTCTCCAGAAGCTTCCGCTTCCGATCCAGGCTCCACTATCCGGAGAAAGCTTTATCCATGCACACCGGCAGACGCTGACAGACAAGCTCGCGAAGAAAGCCAGGGAACTCGAAGCCGCCAACCTCGCGTTGATCGAGGTCAAGCGTGAACTCCAAGCGGAGATCGCAGCAAGGAAGCGCGATCAGGAAAGCAAGGAGCAGCTAGGCAGGACCTCCCGGGAAGAGCAGCAGCGGCTGAGTGATCTCGTGGCCAGTGTTCCTGGTGTTGTCTGGGAATCATGGTTCGCACCGGATGTGCTCAACCAGCGGGTTGATTTCGTCAGCGATTATATCGAGGAGATGGTGGGGTATAGCCGTGAAGAGTGGCTCTCGACTCCGAACTTCTGGCTGACGCTCATGCATCCAGAGGACAAGGAACGTGCGACGAGAGAAGGAGCGGCTATCTTTGCCAGTAAGAAAGCGGGTGCATCCACCTACCGCTGGATTGCGAGAGATGGGCGTACTCTCTGGGTAAAATCACAATTTGCCGTGATCCTCGACGAAGCCGGAGAGGCTGTCGGCCTACGTGGAGTAACGGTGGATGTTACGGCGATCCAGGAGGCCGAGAGGATTCGCAAAGAAGCGAATGAGGCACTGGAGCGGCGGGTCGCTGAGCGTACTGCAGA
>CBINJX010000678.1:0-3780 GCA_966251085.1 uncultured Verrucomicrobiales bacterium | reverse complement strand
CAACGTGGTTACGGAACGTTCGCTGCAGATTACCAAAGACCTCTTCCGCATACTTCTTCGCCTCCTCGAGGGCCGCCTCCCGCGCCTTGAGATAATCCTGATACTGCGCCGCATCCGACTGCGCTGCGATGATAGGATTGTCCTTCGGTTCAACCGTGGAGGCGAAGATCCCGTGCAGCGAATAGTAATCCTTCTGCGGAATCGGATCGAACATATGGTCGTGGCAGCGTGCGCACGATACGGTCAGTCCGAGGAATCCTTTGGTCACGACATCGATCCGATCATTGATGATGTCGTTCCTGTTTCCATTGAATCGATCTCCCACCGTCAGCATCCCCAAGGCCGCAAGCGGCCGTTTATCCTGCCCGAGATTCAGCTTATCCGCCGCGATCTGCTCCAGGATGAAGCGGTCATAAGGCTTATCCTGGTTGAAGGCATCGATCACATAATCCCGGTAAGTCCACGCATCGACATACACCGGACTCTCACGGCGGTTCGCATCACCCTTCGTATCGGAGTAGCGCGCGACATCGAGCCAATACCGTCCCCATCTCTCTCCATAGTGCGGGGAGGCCAGAAGCCGGTCGATGACCTTCTCCCAGGCGTTTGGCGACTGGTCATCGACAAACGCCTGCACCTCCCACGGCATCGGCGGCAGACCGATCAGGTCAAAATAGGCACGGCGGATCAGCGTGGCACGATCCGCTGCAGCCGACGGTGAAATCCCCTTCTCCTCAAGCTTCGCCAAGATGAAGTTATCTATTGGCACCTTCGCCCAGGAGCTGTTCTTAACCACCGGAGTCACCGGCATCTTCACCGGTTGCCAGGCCCAGTGGCTTTTCGCCCTGACGCTCCCATAGGCCACTGTTACGCCCCCTTCCGCGGCTGTGCGTGGATCAGGCGCGCCCATCTTTACCCACGCAATAAAATCCGCCTTCTGCTGCGGAGTCAGAGTCGCATCCTTCGGCGGCATCTTTTCATCAGGATCAGTCGAATGCAGACGCTCGATCAACCGGCTCTTCGCCGGATTTCCCGGAACGATCACCTGCCCATCATCTCCCCCTTTCAGCAATGCCTCGCGCGAGTCCAGCGCCAGCCCGCCCTTCGTCTTTCCCTCGGCATGGCTGTGGCACTTGTAGCAACTCTCGGCCAGCACAGGGGCGATTTTCTTTTCGAAAAACTCCTTCTGCTCTGGAGTCACCGGAGCTGCCGGCGCAGCGCCCACCGCCCATGCGAGCGCGAGGAGAACGTAAATCGGTTTCATGGCTCAGGCGATGATGTCACGCACGACTTGCCCGGATACGTCGGTAAGCCGGAAATCGCGGCCGTTTACGCGATAGGTGAGTTTCGTGTGATCGAAACCAAGCAGCGCGAGAATTGTCGCGTGCAGGTCATGGACATGCACCTTGTTCTCTACCGACTTCGCGCCAAATTCGTCCGTCGCGCCGTACACTGTGCCGCCTTTCACCCCGCCTCCAGCAAGCCAGACAGAAAACGCCTTGTTGTTATGGTCACGCCCCGGCCGCTCGTTGCCGTTGTTGTCGTATGTCACCGTGCGACCGAATTCACCGCCCCAGATAATCAGCGTCTCCTCGAGGAGACCACGGCGCTTGAGATCGGTCAGAAGCGCAGAAACAGGCCCATCGATCTCCCCTGCCCGGCGCTCCATATTTCCTTCGAGATCGTTGTGCATGTCCCATCCGCCCGCCCAGACTTGCACAAAGCGGACGCCACGCTCCACCAGTCGACGCGCGATCAACATCTGATTTCCCTGCGGAGTCGTTCCGTACATCTCCCGGACCGAGGCTGGTTCCTTCGAAATGTCGAATGCATCCGTTGCTTCCGTCTGCATCTTGAAAGCCATCTCGAAAGCTTCCAATCGCGCTTCGAGCTGCGCATCACGCTGGAGCTTGGCGGAATGCAGTTCGTTGAGCTTGTGCACAAAGTCGAGCTGCTCGCGTTGATCATCCAAGCTGATGAACTGGTTGCGAATGTTCTCGATGATCTGATCCGGCCGGAGATTCGCCGTGTTCACCATTGTCCCCTGATACACGCCGGGCAGAAACGCCGACTGACAGCTTTCCGTCATCGACGGTCGCGATCCACCTGGCCGCAGAACGATAAACCCGGGCATGTTCTGATTCTCGGAACCAAGCCCATACGTCACCCAGGAACCGAGACTCGGACGCGGTAACCGCAGAGAGCCGGTGTTCATGAAGACCTGAGCCACCTCATGCGCCGGGATGTCGGTGTACATCGAGCGGATGATCGCCATGTCATCGACATGCTCACCGAGCTTCGGGAAAACCTCGCTGACCTCGATCCCCGCCTTTCCACGCTTAGTGAACTCGAACGGTGATGGAAATGCCTTCCCACGGAGCCCAGGCAATTGCTTGCCCGCCCATTTCTCCAGAGCCGGCTTCGGATCCCAGGTATCCACATGGGAAGGCGCACCTTCCGCAAAGATGTGAATCACGTGCTTTGCCTTTGCCACGAAGTGCGGCTGCTTGGGCGCCAGCGGTGATGAGGAAGCTGCCGCCACTGCCTGTGCTGTTGAGCCGAAAAGTTCAGGCCCGAGCAATGAGGCAAGACTCAGGGCACCGAAACCCATGCCGCTCCGTCGCAGGAAATCGCGACGTGTAAGAAAGAAGTCTTCAGGACGCGGAAGATGCTCTGCGGGATTCATGGCTCTGAGGTTTCTTAGAAAATAGAACGGCCTCTCGCACGGAAGGTTGCACAACTTTCCAGACGCCAACACGGAATCGCGCCACGTCGCTCGGGTGAGCCGACGGAGGAGGCGGACATCCCCCTGTTTGTACGGAAGATAAAAAGACAAACGCGCTTCGCGGAGCAGCGAGAGGCTTCGCCTTCAAAACAAAACCCCGGGTGGCGCCCACCTACGCTGCAAGCAGCTTCGGCGGACTTACCCGGGGCTACATTCTTGAGCCCCTGCCGGGGCAAGAGTCATCAATCCTCCGCCTTCTCCGTCTCCTCCACCGGTTCGCGTTTGAAGTGCAGCTGCACCACGCGCCGGCTGTCGGCTTTCGTCACGGTCACCTCGTATTCATCAATGCGCGCCTGCTCGCCCGTCTTCGGCAGATGGCCGATCAGGTGCGTCACATAGCCGCCCACGGTACTGACGTCCTCATTCTCCAGAGTCAGACCTACGAGATCCTTCAGCTCATACAGCCCCAGCGTCCCTTCCACGACGAACTCGTCGGGAGTGAGCTGCTTGAACTCCGGCACCTCCGTGTCGAACTCGTCCTGGATCTCACCCACCAGTTCCTCCAGCACGTTATCAAGAGTGACGATTCCGACCGTTCCGCCGAACTCGTCCACCACCAGCGCGAGATGCGCGTGCTTGTTCAGGAAGAAAGTGAGCAGACGCTCCAGGGTCATCATCTCCGGCACCGGCAGAAGATCACGTTTGATCTTCTGCAGATCCGGCTGCGGATCACGGACGAGCGTCAGCAGGTCCTTGATGTGGACAAGACCGATCGCGTTATCGAGGTGCCCCTCACAGAGCGGAAAACGGGTATGCCGCGATTGCTCCGCGCGCCGGAGATTCTCTTCGAACGAATCTTCCGTGTTCAGGAAGACCACATCCTTACGAGGGGTCGTGATGTCACGCACCACACGCCGCCTCATATCGAGAGCGTTGATCAAGATCTCTTTGCCGATATCCGTCACTTCTTCGGCGTTGTGACTATCGGCCAGGATCACGCGCAGTTCTTCCTCACTGTGCGCCAGTTCATGCTCGCTGACCGGCTGCAGCTTGAA
>CBINJX010000677.1:0-3791 GCA_966251085.1 uncultured Verrucomicrobiales bacterium | reverse complement strand
ACCTTCGCCAGGCGAAATTCCCCCAGAGTCTGTTGAAGATGCGCAACAGCGTGAAAGGCGGGCTTTGGCACAAAATTCCGCGTCAGCCCGGAAGAGCCATGCACGTGAGGGGTGTCATCATCATTGAAGAAATAGAGATACGCGCGGTCGAGATCCGTCGAGGCGAGCACCAGAAACGCCCGCACAGTCCACATCGCCTGCTGCTCTTCGGTGTTCCCGATCCACTTGGCAAATGTTCCCGTCTTCGGAGCGGGTTTGGTGGAAGCGTCATAGCCAAACTCCGTGAGCCATACCTCCTTGTCCGGCACATTCTCTTTCCTCCACTTCAGCACATGACCGATATCCCGGAGAAACTCGATCTTCGGGTCCTCCGGGTAACTCCGCTGCCAGGTGGGCCATCCCTGAACCTCCGGATAGACGTGGATGTTTACAATATCGTACAGGCCTTCCATTCCCTTCAGCAGATCGACGCTCTTTGAGTAGCGACCGCTCTTACCGAGGTTCGCGGCGCACGTGGCGATCCGCATCTTTGGATCTCCTTCCCGCATTCCCCGCGCCATCGATTCGAAGAGAGTCCGGTACGCCTCATCGTCGTATTTGCCCGGTTCATTGCCGATCTCCGCAGCCTCGACGAGTGCCTCTCTTGAAGGACCGAAGTAGCCGGCGAAGGACTTGCCATAAGCATATGCATCCTTGGGGAGATCCTTCCACGCCTTCGCATCGACATCATCAAACATGATGCTCGCCGTCGTGCGATACCCCGCCTTCCTCCAGCTTCCATAAACCTTGCTCCAATCGACCCGGTTCCGCGCCATCGGGAACGTCGTCTGAAACGAGGTGTCGTCACCGATATCCCATTTGAGCGGATGATAATCCCGCACAAGCCGGGTCACCGGAGCGTACAGCTCCGGCTTGAACTGCACCGTGTGAACGCAGAGCCCCATGAAATCCCGGAGGAGCGGCCGCTGTTTCTCAGCAGCATCCGCAGAACCCGGCAAGACGACGGTCCACGAGAGTACGAGCAGCGAAAGAGCGGGGAGAACGCGCATGCGTTCTTACTGACCGACCTTTACCAAGGAGGCAATCTCTACGCGCGGGTCGTCCCCCAACGGCGATGGAGAAACCGCTCCCACGGTGAGAACAGGATCTTATCGGCGAGGAGACCGATGAAGATGATGATCAACATCACGCCGATCACCTGATCCATGGCGTTCAGGTCACGGCCGTAGTTGAGAAGCTGACCGAGGCCAAAACCGGTGAGAATGGTCACATAGATCTCCGCAGCCATCAGGGACCGCCAGGCAAAGGCCCATCCCTGTTTAATGCCGCTCACAATGAACGGCAGCGAAGCCGGGATGATGACGCTCCACCATGTGTGGAGTCCTTTGGAACCCATTGTCCGCGCCGCACGCTGATAGATCGGCGGCACGTTGCGCACACCACTATCGACCGCGATCTGCACCGACCAGAGCGTTCCCATCACCACGACAAAGAGCATCGCGGCTTCGGTTTGGCCAAACCACGGCAGAGCCAGCGGCACCCAACAGACGCTCGGGAGCGTCTGAAGACCGAGCCCTAACACACCAATCGTATCCTCTGCCCAGCGTGCACGCGCGGTCAGCAGGCCAAGCGGAATTCCAACGAGCACACCGATCACATATCCTGTCAGCAGTCGTCGAACGGTGACCCAAATCGCTGAAAAGAGATCACCGCTCTGCGCCGCATCCACGAGGTAATGCCAGACGCTTAGCGGATCTGGCGTCATCATCGGGTTTGCATTTCCGATGCGGAACTTCACCACGAGGTGCCACACGGCGATGAGTGCGGCGAAAAACAGCAGGGCAGTTGTAAAACGTTTCATTAGTCAGCCACCTCCGCGAGGCGTTCTGCACGATGGGCTTTCAAAGCACGGGTGATCTCAGTCGCATGCTCGGCGAGGCTCGGACTGTTGATGTCGCGAGGCCGCGGCAGATCGATCTGGAACTGTTCCCGGATACGCCCGGGATGCGGAGAAAAGAGAATGACGCGATCCCCGAGGCAGACCGCCTCACGCACGTTGTGAGTCACGAAGATGATCGTCTTTTTCCTGGCCTGCCAGATCTCCTGAAGATCGCCGTACAACTGCTCACGCGTCATCGCATCGAGCGCCGCAAATGGCTCATCCATCAGCAACACGCGTGGATTCGGAGCGAGTGAACGGGCGAGCGCCACACGCTGACGCATCCCGCCGGAGAGCTCGTGAATGTTTGCTTTCGCAAATTTCTCCAACCCCACGAGCTTCAGGTAAAACATTGCTGTTTCCTCGCGGTCCTTCTTCGAGAGCTTTGGCTGCAGCTTCAATCCGAAGAGCACGTTTCCGATCACATTCAGCCACGGGAATAGCGCGGATTCCTGGAACATCACCATGCGGTCACTCCCCGGCGCCTTGATCACCTTGCCATCCGTCAAAATCGATCCCTGATCCGGAAACTCCAAACCGGCAATCATGTTCAGCAGCGTCGATTTGCCACATCCGCTCGGTCCGACGAAGCAAACGAATTCACCGTCATCTACCTGCAGGCTGACATCATCCAGAGCATGGGTCTGAACGACTCCATCTCGAAACCATTTGGAAACACCGTTGATTGCGAGCTTGCTCGGCGATACGTCGCGGAGTTCTGCGACAACATGATTCAAAGGTTTTGCCATTCGGAAGCGCGGAGAGTTTGCAGCGGGAACACCTGTAGCAAGGCGGAAATTCGGGGTCACGGGAGCGATACGACGAGTTGATCCACGGGAGCGGCTCGCCTGAGAAAGCCGACGCTTTGCGCTTCCTTGATCAGCGCCGCAAATGGCTCCTGAGAGATCTCCGTGGAAAATGTCAGCCGAGGCCAGGAACGATCCGCGAGGCGCTGCGGGAACTCCCGCCGTGTCTCGGCTTTCAGAGCCGCAGCCACTAGGCGTTTCGCCTCCTCAGGATTCTGGTTGATCCAATCAGTCAGCTCGGCATGGGCCTTTACAAATTTCGCAACGAGGTCCCGCTTTGTCTCGAGTGCTTTCACACTGGAGACCAGCACGGTTGTCACCTCGTCCTTCTGCTCAAAGAAAAGCTTCCCTCCTGCCTCGAGTTCCAATCGGCTGATCCAAGGTTCCACGGTCCAGACACCGTCGAGTACCCCCTTCTGAAACAGCGACAATTGATCCGGATTTGCGGTAGGGATCACAAGAACCTCACCGCCGAGCTGCGTCAATTTGAAGCCCTGGTGCGTCAGCCACGCACGGGCAGCAACATCCTGGGTATTTCCCAGCTGTGGCGACGCAATCCTCCGTCCACGAAAATCCTCCGGTTTCTGGATTCTGCCGTCTCCAGCCACCACGAGCCCAGCGCCTCCGCGCGCGGCACCCGCAACTACGCGAATCTCCTCTCCCCGGGCTTTGCTGTAGGCATTGAGGACCGGACTCGGCCCCACGTAAGTCAGGTCCACCGAATCGGTAAAGATCCCCTCCATGGCGGATGGACCCGCATTATAGACGAACCACTGCAGCTCGACCCCCGAACCGAGCCGTTCCCCAAACCAGTCCTTTCCTTCTACAGCCATCTGCCGCGCCACAAGTGCCTGGGCGTGGGTGATATTTGGAAAATGCCCTACTCGCAGAGTCATCTTTCCGTCCGTCTCCGGTGCACGGCGACAGCCCACTACGCCAAGAACCAGAATAGCGGCGATCAGGATGGCATGGGCTTTGGATTTCATGTTTGCAATACTTGCAGAGCACCGGTGTTCGGCGGACGGTTTTTCTAGCGGATTAGTAGG
>CBINJX010000676.1:0-3793 GCA_966251085.1 uncultured Verrucomicrobiales bacterium | reverse complement strand
GTCCGAAGAGGGAGAAAGTATCTTTGGAGATGGAAAATGGATCTTCGGAGATGGAAGAAACCTCTTGGGAGTGATCCGGAGGATCTCCAAAGCGATTTGGACCTCCTCAAAAGCATCAGGAGCGGTGTCAAAAGAGCTTCTGAACTCCTCAAAAGCGTTTCCAAACCGCTTTTGAGACCCTTCCGATCACTCCAAAGCGTTTCCGGGGTGCTCGAAAGAGCTTTTCTGGCTCTCAAAAGATGGAAAATGGATCTCGAAAGATCCTTTTTCCCTCTCCGAAGATCCTTCGGGGCGCTCCGGAGATGTTTTGTGACACTCGAAAGAATTCTCCCGCCGCTTTAGTCTTCCCGGACGGCGATCTGGAGATGGACTTGTTTCCGGGAAGCCACAGCGCAGGGATGCTTTTCCTTGCGCAAAATCGGCTGCTATCAACGAATAGTGATCTCTCTCCGCGAAGCACGCACCCTTATTTTTAAGCACGTCGCACCTCTCCCTCACGAGCCGCAAACGCTCGATAACGCCCTCGGCCGAATTCTTCGCCAGGAGATTCTTTCGCCTGAGGACATCCCGGGCTTTGATCGCTCTGCAATGGATGGTTATGCGATACTGCCCGACGAGAGTGGTAGTGAACTGCGCGTAATCGGGGAGGCGACGCCCGGAGGGATTTCCGAGTTGATGCTGCAGCTGGGGGAATGCGTTCGGATTTTTACGGGAGCTGCCGTTCCCCGGAACTGTGGAAGGGTGCTCCCGCAGGAGTGGGTGGAGCGGCGAGGGGATATAATCGTAATCAATCGGCGTGAAGGACCGGATTTCATCCGTCGGCGCGGTGAGGATGCACGGCGGGGCGATGTGTTGTTGAAGGCGGGAGTACGGCTTGGACCGGGGGAGTTGTCCTTGCTTTCCCAGATCGGGGAGACGCTGCCACAAGTCGCACGCCAGCCACGTGTCGCCCATGTCGCGACCGGCAATGAATTGGTCGCCCCGGAGGAGGCTCCGGCGCCGGGGCAGATCCGTGATTCCAACTCGACACTGGTTTCCGCTCTGCTGCGGAGAGAAGGGGCGAATCTCATTGCGCAGAATCGCTGCGGCGACGATCAGGAAGCGTTGCTCCGCATGATCGATACAGCTCTGGGCAGTGACTGCGATATGTTGCTGCTCTCTGGGGGGGCAAGTGTCGGTGATTACGATTTCGGCCCGCGAGTACTGGAGAAGCTGGGCTTTACCATTCACTTCCGGCAACTCGACCTGCGCCCGGGAAAACCGCTGGTCTTTGCGACTCAGGGGGAGCGTGTTGCCTTTGTCATTCCTGGAAATCCGGTCTCCCATTTCGTCACCTTTCACCTCGCGATCCGTGCGGCTCTGGACCGGCTCCAGGGATCGGAAACGGAACTCCCCGTCGCCAACATCCAGCTTCTTACGGCCATCCCCGCCCAGAGGGATCCACGTGCAACATATTGGCCAGCCAGAGTGATGATCCGAGAGGGACGCATGTGCGCAGAAGCGCTGAAGTGGCAGAGTTCAGGTGACCTGCGCGGGCTTGCCGGTGCAAACGGACTGCTGAAGGTGCTGCCGGGATCGACGCCGGTGGAGGTTGGTGGGGAACTGCCGTGTGTGTTGGTGGAGTAAGGGGCGGGTGTGAAGATCCGCGTCCGGTCGGATCGGCTCCTAATCCACTTGGCACTTTCCCATGTCACTCGTCACTGTCTCTGCCATGGATGATCCCAAATTTTCACATCTCGACCCACACGGGAATGCCCGGATGGTCGATGTGGGCCACAAACCGGAACAGCGTCGCACCGCACGGGCAGAGGCTGTCATACAGTGCCAGCCCACCACGATTGCCGCATTGCGGACTCAGGCGCTCCCGAAAGGTGACGTTCTCACCGTGGCAAAGCTCGCCGGCATCCAGGCTGCCAAACGCACCGATGAACTCATCCCTCTCTGTCATTCACTGCCACTCAGTGGTGTGGAGGTGGAGTTTGCGGTGGAGGACGATGCGATCCGGATCATCACACAGGTGCGGACCACCGCACGGACCGGGGTCGAAATGGAGGCGCTCACGGCGGCCAGTGTTGCGGCATTGACGATTTACGACATGTGCAAGGCCGTGGATAAAACGATGGTGATCGGCGGCATCCGCGTGACTGAGAAGCTCAAGGAATGAAAATCGCGCGAGTCACACTCAGCGATCGCGCCACTGAAGGGATCTACGAGGATCGCAGCGGGCCGATGATCGAGAAGCACTTCCATGAACTCTGTGTGGAGGGACTCGAGATCGAGTGGCGGCGGGTACTCATCCCGGACGAGCAGAGGGTGATTGAGGAGACCCTCCGCCGGCTTTGTGATGAAGAACAGTGCCACCTTGTGCTGACTACTGGCGGTACAGGTCCGGCCCCCCGCGATGTAACCCCGGAGGCCACGCGTGCGGTGATCGAGCGGGAGCTGCCCGGCTTTGGAGAGATCATGCGCGTGCAAACCTTCGCCTTTGTGAAGACCTCCATCCTCTCGCGTTCGACCGCCGGTACCCGTGGTCAGACACTCATCGTCAATATGCCGGGTAATCCCAAAGCCATCGGCGAATGCCTGCCTCTCATCATGCCAGCGATTGCGGAAGCAATCCGGCATCTCAGCGGAGAGATGTTGCCGCTTCGGCGTTGAGCTCCGTTTTCCCGTGCAAATGGGAATGGGAGTGTTTCGCTCACGGCGTGAGGAGTCTGAAAACGAAAAGGCCCGCATGCCGAAACATGCGGGCTTTTGAATTCAATCCCTGAAACGGTCCGTTCAGTAATTGTCTTCCGAGGAATCCTGTTGTTCCTCGGAGAGCGCTTTTGTGAGCGACTCCTGAAACATCAGAAACCGTTTCGTGACGAAGAGCGGGTCTCGCTGTTCCTCACCATCGATGAAGGTTTCAATGAACTCCTCGATGGTAAGATCCTCGTATTCTTCGGCTTCGATCTGCCAGAGCTTGTCCTGGAAGGCGACCTTGTGTGTGGCTTCGAAGCAGCACAAGGCCAATTCGAAATCGAGGTCGTCGAACTCCTCGGAGAACAACTCCGCGATTTTGGTGCTTGAATCGCACTGGATCAGGTCATCGCTGATGAAGTGCAGGATAGTAATAAAGGAAGTAACGTAGTAATGCATCCAGGGCAGCCCTAGGTATCCGAGCTATTTCTTCTTTGCGGTCGCCCCTTTCAGGAAATTCATGAATTGAGGCTCAGCCGCCTTAACGACCTCTGTGGGTCCAGTCATTTTAACGAAAACACTGCCCTCGTCACTGACGAGAATGGCTCCAAGCAGGGCATGATTTGCGAGGGGAGTCGTGGGACCGCCGGGCATTCCGCTCTTGAAGGTGCCTTCGGTGCTTACGAGTACCACCTTCGTACCGTTCATCTCCTGCTCATCAACTTTCGACGTACCTTCCTTGCTGTCAAACTGGGCAAGCCAGCGCTTTGCATTGGATTGCACGTCGCCGCCCTGGCCGCTGCCGAAGTGAAAGAAGGTAATCTCGGCGGCACCGACTCCCTCTTTCCCGGGCACTTTCAATTGCGCTTTCCGCATCGGGGAGCTTACCGGCACCCATTCCCAACTGGCCGGACGCTCGAAGGAGAATTCACCGACGGAAAAAGTAGAGGGATCTTCAGCCAGGGCACTCGCCGTTAGGAGCAGACCGACAGCAATCGAGAGCAATTTCATTCTGTTGCTTCTAGAGCTGCCCCGGGCGCGGTGCAAGTCGGAGCACCGCGTTTGATTAGCATGGCTGAAACTTTTGGGGGAAATCCCCTATGAACAGCCG
>CBINJX010000675.1:0-3803 GCA_966251085.1 uncultured Verrucomicrobiales bacterium | reverse complement strand
CTTCACGCACTTCAACTTGACCGATCAACTCCGCGTGAAACTGGTCATCGGTAAACACCAATGTGCCATCTTGCTCATAACCGCTATCGGAGGCATTGGCGCGTCCATTGGCCCCAAGGTGACGAATGATCCGAATCTCCTGCCCGGCAGCAGTGATCGGGGTGTCTGCCGCGTCGCGAAGACGTGCGTATCCTGTTGTTACAGGATCAGCAGTGCTCGCCGGATCCGGTGAAGTCATGCGGTTGCCCCAAGCATCGAGCAGGGTTCCAGCGCCGATAGGAAGACGCAGATACGGTCCTCGCCACCCACCAGGTACCAGCACCTGAAAATCAACGAGCTCAGGCGGCACTCCATTCGCTTCCGTGGCCTGGCGGATATCAAACCCCGCACCAGGATTGCTCCACAGCTCCCGCAGCGTAAAAACCTCTTCCCCACCCAGCGGTTCTGCTGTCGCACGGGGCAGACGCCCCATATCTGCAACGAAACCACTGATCGTGCGCGTGCCGTCAATGGCGCGATCATCCGGCGACCCGAGCACAGCCTCCGAAAGCTGTTCGAAATCCCGCAGGGAAGCTTCGAACCGGCGCTGATCTTCCACCCCGTCCAGCGCCCGGACTGCCAATCCCGTGGTAATCGCGAGAATCGCCAGCACTACGACCAACTCCAGCAGTGTAAATCCTTCCAAGGAATTAACGCCCTGCTTGTTGCGCTCGCGCGTGGGGCTCCGCCCCCGTGCGCCGCCTCTTCGGGGCTCTGCCCCGCGTCCGAGAAGGCGAATATTGCTGCCCGCATGCGGCGTCGGTTGGCCGATCTCGACTGTGCTGAACGAGGGGCAGAGCCCCTGGGGAGCGGCACACGAGGGCAGAGCCCTCGCGCGAGCGCTTAGGACGGGGGACACGCTAATAGGGAGCCATACTTCCCTGGACTCATCACCGGACTCGTTCGTGTTCGTTGCTGAAAGAGCGAATCGGTTATTCCGTTTCATAAACATCCGCCCGGATCAGAAAGAGAACGAGATCATCGCCGCGGATATCCTTCGATCCGTCGAACTGCATGCCAGCGAGACGATCGAGTGGCGTCGTCAGTATGCCGTCAGCGCCTGCCGAGACCAGCCTCGCATAACGGAAGCGCATCGCATCATCCGGCGTGTTGCTGAACACAGTCGTTGGCGGCACCTGTAGCACGATCGGGTTTCCCCACGGATCGGCTGCCGTAAGGTCACCCATGACGCCGTAAGGGCTAGTGGTCGCGTCGAAATAGAAGCCGCGCTGCAGAAATGTCGCATCGTTCTCGAAACGACGGTCATCACTCGAAGGGAACCGGCCATTGCGACTCGGGTTCCTGTTCGCTGCACCCTGAGTATTCCGTAGATACGGCCCGCGCCAGCCGCGCTTCGCAACCGGATCATAGGTGCGGAATTCAGTCGGATAGCTCAAATCCGAGAGTAGGTCATGTGTTCGAATGTTCACGCTGCGAAACCCCGGCACGTACTTCATGTCCGACAAAAGTCCCGGTGCGGCTGCCGATCCGATGATTGCCTCGCGCAAGGTATGCAGCGTCGCCGTCGCCGCAATTCTCTCCGCATCGTCGGTCGTGCGATCCACATTACTGAGTACCAATGCGGCTACGGCGGCCAGAATCACCAATACGACAACCAGTTCCACGAGCGTAAACGCGCGTGTCGCAAAGCAGCGCGTCCGAAGTCGGATCGGAGACCGCCACAGCGGTATGTAAGGGTGGTGAAGCATTGGGATGAAGGGTGAAAGCGTATGATTCTCGAAAAAAGTTCAGTGAAATCTTCATCCTAGATTTCACCGGGTGATGCATGTAGAAGCCCGCGCGGGATCATCCGTCCCATGTCGCACGCTCGCGTTACCCGCAGTTGCACTGCTCCCACTGCGATGCTCCCAGCTTTTAGCGCTACTCCCGATGACTTCGCGCCGCTCACCGATAGTGGCAAGGCTCCATCGTGCACGGAAGCCCTACAGGATCCGGACGTCACGCTGATGCTGGAAGTGGCTACAGGTTCAGAAGCTGCCTTCACCGAACTCGTTCGCCGACATCAAAATCCTCTACTGAACTTTTTCGTCCGCATGGGCGCTTCTTCTGATTGTGAAGACCTCGTGCAGGAGACTTTCGTTCGTTTGTTCCGCTACCGGCAGCAGTATAAGCCGGCGGCGCGCTTCACTACGTTCCTCTACCATTTGGCAAGGCACGTGTGGGCGGATCGTGGGCGAAAGATCGTCCGGATTGAGCGCCTTACAACCGAGTTCCAGAACGAGGTGGAGATTGCAAACCAGCGCACCCCTGCGCGCCCTAGCGAGAATGTGGATGTCGAGGCTGCACTCGTCCGCCTCTCACCCAAACTACGGGAGGTCATCGTGCTCAATATCTATCAGGGGCTCCGCTATCAGGAAGTCGCCGAGGTGCTCGAGATCCCACTCGGCACCGTCAAATCCCGCATCAATCTGGCCCTCAACGCACTGAAGGAGATCCTGAATGAGCAATAGCTGTCATCACTCCTGCGATGCTGCCGCATATCTGGCAGATGAACTTTCCGCGAGCGAACGGTTGGGATTTGAGCTGCACCTGTCCGCCTGTCCAGCATGCCGGGCAGAGGTGGACTATTCCAATCAGCTCATAACACGGCTTCGCTCAGTTCCACAGGTCAGTACCAGCCGGGATCTCACATCATCGATTCTCGCGAAGATTCACGAGCCAGTCCAGGTGGCGCCTCAAGTCTCCTGGTGGTCACGGATCGGCGCCGTCGCGGCCACGATCGCTCTCTTGGTGGGTAGCGCAGTGCTGTGGAATGCGGGGGCACCGACTGTTACGACAGCACCGAAGATTGCTCTCGTTGACGAGAGGGCAGCCAGCGTCGAGCGCGCGCTTGACTGGTTCTGTGAGCATCAGGAAGCCGATGGCTCATGGGATGCGACAAAATGGGGCGGAAATTCACGTTTCGAGATCGCGCTTACCGCGCTGCCGCTCATCGCACTCCTAGATGCACCTGAATTGACACCCGAGCGCGCCGACGTGGTGAACCGGGCGGTCACGTTCCTGCGCAACCGTCAAAATCCGGACGGCACATTTGGCGAGACCTTTCGTGAAACGCCCTATGTCCAGAGCGTGACGACTCTGGCGCTGCTGCGTGCATACGAACGGCAGCCCGCCCCCGATTTGCGTCGTACGCTGGATTCCGCGCTGAAGGTGATCCTCTCCAGCCAAACGAGGGACGGCGGCTGGGCGTATCAGTATTCCGCGTCGCCAAATCTGCCGATTACCCTCTGGCATAAAGAAGTCGTCGAACTCGCGTCCGTACTCGGTTGGAAGGAGATGAACCCGAGCGTGAAGCGGGTCACCAAGTGGATCTCGGCACAACCTGCGACTGACCTCTTTGCAGAGAATCAGGCTGGTGAAGAGGTTACGGATTATCATCACGCATACTTCGCCGTGGCCAGTCTGCGCGAGAAAAGGACTGCCGAGGCACTTGAGCGACTCGCAACCATCCGCCGCAACCTGGTTGCTCATCAGGCGAATCAAGGAGATGAATCCGGCACTTGGGCTCCCAGGGATCAGTGGGGACGTGTGGGCGGACGGATCTACTCTACGGCGCTGGCTTCATTGGCATTGCGGTAGAACCTATCCCCAGCACAGCCTCGTGGACAACGAGTAGTGCCCCGGGAACAACCAGAAACCCTCGGGCGACAACTGGTGGTATCTCCGGGACAACTGGTAGTACCCAGTCGATAACCAGTAGTACCGCCGCGACAAATAGTCGTAGGCCAGCGACAACCAGTTGT
>CBINJX010000674.1:0-3807 GCA_966251085.1 uncultured Verrucomicrobiales bacterium | reverse complement strand
GCCCTTCACATCCACCGTGATCTTCTTGGAGAGATCCCCCTTTGCCACCGCCGTCGTGACCGCCGCGATGTTTCGCACCTGGGCGGTGAGGTTGCCCGCCATCGAGTTCACCGACTCGGTGAGATCCTTCCACGTACCGGCTACCCCTTCCACCTGCGCCTGACCGCCGAGCACCCCTTCCGTTCCCACTTCGCGCGCCACACGGGTCACCTCCGAGGCAAATGAACGGAGCTGGTCCACCATCGTATTGATCGTGTCCTTCAACTCCAGGAACTCGCCTTTTACGTCCACCGTGATTTTCTTCGCGAGATCACCATTTGCCACCGCTGTCGTCACCTCCGCGATGTTGCGCACCTGGGCGGTCAGGTTGCTGGCCATGAGATTTACATTCTCCGTCAGATCCTTCCAAGTACCCGAGACGCCCTTTACATCGGCCTGACCTCCGAGTTTCCCCTCCGTACCCACCTCGCGCGCCACACGGGTCACCTCAGCCGAGAAGGAAGAGAGCTGCTCCACCATCGTATTCACCGTCTTTGCCGTACGGAGGAACTCTCCCTCTAGCGGCCGGCCATCCAGGTCCAGCGCCATCGTCTGCTCCAAGTCGCCCTTCGCCACCGCGCCAATCACCCGCGCCATTTCACTGGTGGGATGGACAAGATCTCCGATCAGCTCGTTGATGACGCCGATCGTTTTGTCCCAAGCCCCGTTTACGTTACCGAGATTGGCTCGCTGATTGATCCTCCCCCGCTTACCGACCACATCACTGATGCGCTCGATCTCCCGGGCCATGCGCTCGTTCAGGTCGACGACGCTATTGAAAGTATCTGCCACCCTGCCGGCGACACCGGTCCATTCCAGAGGAAGACGAACCGAAAAGTCGCCCTTTTTCAGCGCGGTAAGTCCGCGAAGCAAAGTATTGAGGTCAAACGGGAGATCGCCAGTGGAGGGGGCACCGGAACCTGTCGAGGTGGATGCAGGCGGAGTTTTCTTCATCGAGGTGGTGGAAAGTGAAAAACGCCCGGCCAGCGATGGCCCGGCTATTCGAGCCTTATTCGCAGAACAGACGTCAGGTGCGGGTATGATAAATTGCACCCCCGCAACTTTTTCTGTGTCCTCCCGGTTCTCAGGCAAAGGGAAAAACTGAAGGAGGCAGAACACCCACCTTCCACCCAATCACCATGAAATACAACTGGCGGTAAGCCGTGTTTCCGTATTTTGGTTTCTCCCTCCCCGCTCAGCCCCCCCAGCAGCGTCCCCACCGCAGGCAAGGATAGCGGCACAAAAAAGAAGAGCGCCCGGATTGCTCCGGACGCTCCCATGGGTTGCTCGGCTCTGAAGTCCTGCCAATGCTTACGCCGTTGGCGCCGGCGCTGGCTCAGTCGGCACCTGCGTCACCTTCCTCTTACGAAGAAACCGCTGGCCGATATCCGCCAGAACGGATTCGAGACCGGCCGCTTTGCCGTTGAGTTGCAGCGCCTTGTACGTGGCGAGCGTTCCACCGAGGAAGTCACTGCCGACGAGCATCGTGGTATGCTCCATCCGCTCAGCGAGCTGCCGCATCCGCAGACTACGGTCGCTTAGCTGCTCCCAGGCGATCATGTCTCGCTCGATCGCCGCCAGATCGAGGTTTCGCGGCAGCAGGTCCGCATTGTTCTTCGCCAGTTCCAGAATCTGGTAGGCAAAGGCGACGGTCTGGTCCCCCAGCTTGAAGAGCCGCTTTCGTTTGTCCGCCGGGATGGACCGGCAGAAGCCGAAGACCGTTTCCAAGGTCGTCTGGGCTCCATCGGCAGAGGTGAGATCTTCTGCTGCCATTGTTACGTCGATTTGATCCTGATACATAGGTATTGGGTCCGTTGATTTGGGTTTCTTGGGTGAGCCGTCCGGACTGAGGATTTCCCCCTCTGTCCTTCTGACTCGGGTTCTGTTTTACTTTCTATGCCGCTGCGGGATTGCAGTGACGCCGACCTTTCTAACACCCCACCCCTGACATCTGTGGTCAGGGGTCCCAAAAAAAATGCAGAAACCCAAAAAAATTTCGTCCTCCGCCAAATCTCCCGCTCCTTCTGCACCTCCCTCTGGAAAAAAGAAGGCCGTAGCACCCAAGAAAGCACGTAGCATCACCACCCGTAGGCCCATGGCCCGGATGTTCTACATCTACCAGGCGCTGAAAAGCGGCTCGTATCCCAATTGCGTGACGCTTGGCAAAGAACTCAGATACTCCGCGCGAACGATCTTTCGGGACATCGAGTCCATGATCGATTCGATGAACCTGCCGATCGCGTATGATGAAGTACGCCGCGGCTATTACCTCACGCGCGACGACGTGGAGTTCCCGGCCGAGAAGATTACCACGGGTGAACTCGTCGCCCTCACCATAGCGCGGATCTCGATCGAACGCTTCCGCGGCACCACCTTCGAGCCGCTCCTGCGCAGCGCCTTTGCGAAGCTGACCGAGCAAATGAACGAGGAAATCAGCTTCAACTGGAACGAACTCGACGACGTCATCTCCTTTTGTGGACCCGGGCTGGAGATCAAGCTGAATCCCGACGTCTTCCAACCGATCTTCGACGCCCTGATCGCCCGCGAGGAGATCCAGTTCCGGCACTGCAAAGTCACCTCCACCACCTTCGTCGAGCGTCACGTACGCCCGTACCACCTCGTCTGCACCCGGTATGGCGGATACCTCATCTCCCGTGACCTCGAGCGGCACGATATCCGCACATTCGCATTGAGCCGGATCAGTAATGTACGGCGGCTACCGGTTACATTCGAGCGTCCGCCCAAATCGGAGATCCTGGAAAAGATCGCCCACAGCGTTGGCATTTACGGCGGCACCCCCGAGCGCGTGCGGCTGCGTCTCAGCGAACTCGGAGCCAAGTTCCTCCAGGAAGACCCGTTTCATCCGGAGCAGCAGATTGTTCAGGCGCCCGACGGACAGTGGGAACTCACCATGGACGTCGCCGTAAACCCGGAACTGGAACACGCCCTCCTCCGCTGGGGCATGCTCATAGAAGTGCTCGAGCCGCAACGACTACGAGAGGCGCTGCTGGAGCATGCGAAGGTGATCGTGGCGCGGGGGTGATGATTCCATTTCGCCAGGCGTCGGAGACCGCGCAGCAATTCGACCTATCGGGAAAAGCGTCGAGTTCCAAACTCAGGATACCGATGATTATGCCGGACGACCCACACTCGGATCATCTCACTCCGGACATCATACAAAAAGTGATACGGGAAACGATCGAGATTGCATCGCCGCAAACCAGAAGCATCGAAGTGGAAGAAGCGGGGATTCGAACAGGCCTTCGCAATGCTCAGTCGGAACTCAGCAAGGAAGTCATCCCCCAACTGTTCCGAAACGGCGTAATATCTTGCGAGAATCTCGTTGAGATCAACCTGTACGCGACGGTGAAATCTAACGTTCACGCTGCTTTAAACCTGAGACCAGTTGATCGAAGGTGAGCCAGACAGAAGAATCAGCCTCCGCCTCACTCATCCGCTGAAGTACCTCGTCATCAGACACTGCATAAACAGGCGTCTCAAGACCATGGAGAAGGCGGGAAGCCAGAGAAGCACGCTCCTCCTCAGTCAACTTAGATGCCTCGGCAGCAATCTCTTCGAGTTTCATGGCACTAGAGTTTACGCGTGCGGACGCTAGCTCGCCATAAAGATTTGTGCCGCCCCTGTCAGGCAAAGTTCCGCATGGCTACAAGACCACGCAAAGCTTATCACGGCACTCCCCATATCCCGTTCATTCCAGCCTACAGGCCCCGGCGCAAAGGTGCGTTGCCCTCCGCAGTCATTCCCGGA